>NZ_DBHIGR010000066.1:0-10683 GCF_057249185.1 Oribacterium sp. | reverse complement strand
AACCGGCACGGTTTCCCGCTTGATTTTGAGTCAAGTGCGTCTGCCATTCCGCCACGGCGGCAAGAACAGAACCTAGGTTACCACTTTTTTCTTTTCTTTGCAAGTCCTTTATCAAGAAAATGGGAGAAAAATGAATTGTTTAGAGGCCAGAAAATATATTAATGATTTTATCCAGGGCAACTGGGAAGAGGAGCAATGTGAGTCCTTTTTAGAACATATGGAATCCTGTAAAGACTGTCGGGAAGAGCTCAGAATTACTCATATGATTTATGAGGGTTTGCAGAGCCTGGAGGGAGAACAGGAAGAACTGCAGCTGGAAAAATCCTATCAAAACTTAATAGAAGAAGCCAATTTTTTTATCTTCCAAAACCATTTTTTCAGGGGATTAAGAATTGTGGTTCATTCCCTTCTTTTTTGGGCAGTTTTCTTTTCTGCCTGGTATAGTTTGTACGGATTTATAGGATAGGAGTAAGGCATTGAAAAGAGAGAAAATCTTATTAATCGATGGTCATAGTATTTTGAGCAGGGCCTTTTACGGGGTTCCATTTTTAAACAACAAAGAGGGAATTCCCACTAACGGCATCTATGGCTTTTTAAACATTTTGTTTAAAGAGATAGAGGTGGAAGAAACGGAATATGTGGCGGTGGCCTTTGATGTACCGAAACCTACATTTCGCCATAAGCTTTTCCCGGAATATAAGGGAACCAGAAAGGGAATGCCGGAGGAGCTGAAGGAACAGGTTCCTTTATTGCAGGAGCTTTTACGGAAAATGCATATGCCCCTCCTGATGATGGAGGGCTTTGAAGCGGATGATATTCTGGGCACCGTTGCCAAGCAAATGCAGGCAGAGGGAAAGGAAGTTGTGGTGGTCTCCGGAGATCGGGACCTTTTACAGCTCTCCGATGAACATATTAAAATCAGCATCCCCAAAACCTCCAAGGGAGAGACCAAGGTTTACTCCTATTATCCTAAGGATGTGGAGGAGGAATGGGGGGTAAGTCCTTTAGAGTTTATTGATTTGAAGGCTCTTATGGGAGACAGCTCCGACAATATTCCGGGAGTTCCCGGAATGGGAGAAAAAACCGCCACATGGATTATCCAAAAATATAAAAGTATTGAAGAGGCCTATGCTCACGCAGAGGATCCTGAATTCAAGGTGCCCAGAAAACCAAGTGCCGGAAAGGATCTTAAGGAGAATTTTGAACTGGCAAAGCTCTCCAAGGAGCTTGCCACCATCAATATCCATGTGCCCATCACCTTGAACTTTTCCGATTGTAAGTGGGAAAACTATGCCAATTCCGAAAGTAAGGAATTGATTCGAAAGTGGGAATTCCGTTCCCTTTATTCCCGCTTTGAAGAGGCGGAGACTACAACGGAGAAAAATCTGAGTCTTCCGGCCTGGAAGGATGTGGAAGATCCTTATCTTGCCAAAATTGCCTTTAAGGATGCAAAAAAACAAAAAACAGCCGGAATTTTTCTGCAAGCAGATTCCTCCGAGGAGAAAAAGCCATATGTGTATCTCTGTCTTTCCGACACAAGGCTCTATCGGATTCCACTATCCCTTTGTGAAGAGGATCTTAAAGAGCTGTTCAAGGAGGGAGAATATTTTACCCTGCAATTAAAGGAACAGTATCATCTTTGGGAGGGGCTTTTAGAGGGAGAAATTCATGACCTGGCTCTTGGCGCTTATCTTTTAAATCCCTTAAAGGATTCCTATGCCTATGATGATTTAGCCCTAGATTATATGGACCTTGTGCTGCCCGGGAAGAAGGAGCTTCAAAATCCTGCTGAAGAGGGATTGTACTCCGCCTTTGTCTGTCTGCAAGCCAAGGATAGAATTTTTCAAGAGCTGAAGGAGACAGAGCAGTGGGACTTATATCATGATGTGGAGGAGCCTTTGGTGCCCGTTCTTTTCCGTATGGAGAAGGCGGGAATTTTAGTGGATAAGGAAGCCCTTCTGTCCTACGGAGAAGAGCTGAAAAAGAAAATTGCAATGCTCCAGGAAGAGATCTACGCCATGGCAGGGGAGGAGTTCAATATTAATTCTCCTCAACAGCTGGGGGTAATCCTATTTGAGAAAATGCAGCTACCCGGTGGAAAGAAGACGAAGACCGGATATTCCACCGCGGTGGATGTTTTGGAAAAATTACAGGAAGACTATCCTATTGTAGGGAAAATCCTGGAATACAGAACCTATTCCAAGTTAAACTCCACCTATGCGGAGGGACTAAGTAATTATGTGGGAGAGGATCAAAGAATCCATGGAAGCTTCCAGCAGATGGTAACTGCAACAGGAAGGCTTTCTTCCACTGAACCGAATTTACAGAATATTCCGATTCGTACGGAGATGGGAAGGGTATTCCGTTCCGTCTTTATTCCCAAGGAGGGATCGGTTTTTCTGGATGCGGACTATTCTCAGGTGGAGCTTAGACTTTTAGCTTCTCTGTCCAAGGATGAAAAACTGATTGAAGCCTACAGGAAGGATGCGGATATTCACAGAGTAACAGCATCAGAAGTGTTTCATGTGCCTTTGGAAGAAGTAACGCCGGAGCTTAGAAGAAATGCCAAGGCGGTGAACTTCGGTATTGTATACGGCATATCCGCCTTTGGGCTTTCCGAGGGATTAAGCATCTCCCGACAGGAGGCCAAGGAGTATATCGAGCGCTATTTCACAAGCTATCCCAAGGTTAAGGAATATTTAGACGGAGAAGTAGCCTTTGCCAGAGAACATTCCTTTGTGAAGACTCTTTTCGGCAGACGCAGACCTTTACCGGAGATTCATGCCTCCAACTTTATGAGAAGAAGCTTTAGTGAACGTGTAGCCATGAACGCTCCTATTCAAGGTACCGCGGCGGATATTATCAAAAAAGCCATGGTTATGGTGGATCGGAAACTGGCGGAAAATAACTGTCAAAGCCGTATAGTTCTTCAAATCCATGATGAGCTCTTATTGGAAGTTGTAAAGGAGGAGCTGGAGACCGTAAAGGATATTCTTGTTTCCGCCATGGAACATGTGGTTTCCCTGCCGGTACCTTTGATTGTAGAGGCCACTGTAGGAAATAACTGGGATGAGGCTCACTAAATGGAAATTGAGAAGAAGGATTTAATGCCCCTTAGCTTTTTAAAAAAGGAAAGATATACCGCCTCCTTTCAGGGAATGCGGTATTTTATGGAAAAAAAGGAAGAAGGGGAGAACCATTTGTTGGTAGCCTGCTGGCCGGAGCCCTTTGCCTTTGCGTATACGAAAGAAGAGGAGAAAAGCTATAAAAGCTTTCCCTTTACGGAAGAAGGTTTGGAAGAAGCCAGGGTATATTTAATGGAAGAATGGGAAAGGCGGAAAGGGTGAAGAAGGAAATCATTGGAGTAATCGGCGGGATTGCCAGCGGAAAATCCACCGTACTTTCCATCCTCCAAGGAGACTTTTCCTATCGGATTTTGCGAATGGACGAGTTGGCTAAGGCATTATATCAAGAAGAAGCTGTATTAAGAGAGATGAAAAAGCTTTTGCCTGACTCGGTATTTACAAAGGAGGGAGCTTTATCCTTTCCAAGACTTAGAAGTCTTTTGTTTACTGAGCCGGAGAGAAAGAAGCATCTGGAAGAATTGATTCATCCATTGGTTTTTCAAGAAGTATCTAAAGAAATAGCGCGGCTAAGAGCACTGGGAGAAAAGCTTGCGGTGGAGACGGCTTTACCCAATCAGGATTTTCTTTTGCAATGCGACCTGATTTTTTATCTGGAAGCATCGGAAGAAAGCCGTTGTCAACGCTTGATAGAAAGTCGGGGGCTGAATAAAGAAGAAGCCTTACGGATTATTCAAAGCCAAAGCGTTGAGCGCTTTCGGGAGAAGGCTCAGCTAGTAATCAATACAGAAGAGAGTATAGAAAGAGTAAGAGATGAGATTTGCCAGTATTTCCAGCGGATCTAGCGGAAATGTAAGTTTTATTTCCTCCGGAACACACCACATCCTTTTGGATGCCGGAGTGGGAATCCGGAGTATAGAGTCGGCATTAAGAAGCATGGATATTTCCTGTAAAGAGATTGAGGGAATCTGTGTCACCCATGAACATATCGATCATATTAAGGCCATAGGGAGCCTTTGCAGAAAATACGGTATTCCCGTTTATGCCACTCTGGGCACATTACAGGGAATTTTACTTTGTGATGCCATGAAGGAGTTTCCCAAGGAGCTTTTGCGTCCTATTCTAAAGGACAAAAGCTTTCAAATCGGAGACCTTTCCGTCTTGCCCTTCAGTGTTTCTCATGATACCAGAGATCCGGTGGCTTATCGGGTGAGCTGTGGCGAGAAATCCGTAGCGGTGGTTACGGATTTAGGCTGTTATGATGAGTATACGGTCTCTCATTTACAAAATCTGGATGTCCTTCTTTTGGAGGCCAATCATGATGTCACTATGGTGGAAAGAGGCCCCTATCCTATGGCTTTGAAAAGACGAATTTTATCCAATGTAGGACATCTTTCCAATCTTCATAGTGGAGAGTTGTTAAAGGAACTGGTACATCCCGACTTAAAAAAAGTATTTCTTGGGCATCTCAGTGCGGAAAACAATGATCCGGACCTGGCTTTGGCTACCGTGAAAAAAGAGGTAAAGGAGCCGGATTTGGAGATAGCTTTGGCAAAACGTTCCGGTTTATCGGATTGTGTGGAGTGGTAATCATGATCAATGGGAAAAAGGTAGCCGGCGTAGTCAGTGAATTTAATCCCTTTCATAAGGGACATGAATACTTACTCCGGGGAATTCGGCAGGATTTTCAGGCGGAGTATATTGTAACGGTAATGTCGGGAGACTTTGTACAAAGGGGAGAACCCGCTTTTTTTTCAAAATTTGAAAGGGCGGAGAAGGCGGTAAACAAGGGAATAGACCTTGTTATCCAACTGCCGGTTCTGTATTCCCTGGCATCCAGCGAATATTTTGCTTACGGAGCCATCAAGATTTTGGAAGAGCTTTCCTTTGTGGATATATTGGTTTTCGGCTCGGAGTCCTACGATTTAAATCGGCTTAGAAGCCTTGCCAAGTTTTTTCTTCGGGAGAAAGAGGGGCAGGAAGAGGAATATCAAAAGAAATTAAAGGACTATATGGCGAAGGGAAATTCCTATCCCAAGGCAAGAGAAATGGCTTTGGAAGCTTTTTTTCCGGGAAAAATTTTGGCCAATGACGGTTTGGGAATTTCCTATTTAATGGCTTTAGAGAAACTGCATTCTTCCATGGAAGTAGGGATTATCCCGAGAAATCTTCACCTTAGCTCTGCCCACAGTATCCGGAAGGATATTCGGGAAAGCTGCGGAAAGGAATGCGATCACCGTTGTTATACGGAAGCAGAAAAGCTCTATCCTTTTCTACGTTTTAGCCTTATGGAATTAAAAAGAGATCGGATCGCCTTGGACTCCTTTTGGGATGTATCTCCTGATCTGGCAAATCGAATAGAAGCTTCTTTTACGGAAAAGCTTCCTCTTACCCGGTGGATTCAATATCTTAAAGGAAAAAACTATACCTATAGCAGAGTAAGCAGGTCTCTACTACATATTCTTTTGGATATAAAAGAAGAGGAAGCAAGGGAAGAATTGGAAAAGCGCTCTCCCTATTACAGAATTTTGGCCGCAAGCAGTTTAGGGAGAGATTTGCTGTCCTACCTTCCTCCCAACAGCATTTTTCGATTGGGAAATGCTCTGAAGGAGCATCCGGAATGGGAGGAATTAAGGCTGATGAAGTGGGATTTATTTGCGGGACAATTATTTCAGGAAATCTACCTGACGGGAAGAGAAGAACGACGTGAAAAGTTCATAAAATTGTGATAGTATAGAGATAATAAGGAGGTAGTAAGAATGAAGCTGGTTTATGCCATAATACGGAACGATAATGAAGATGATGTAACTTCCGCTTTAATGCAGGAAGGCTTTACGGTAACCAGACTGTCTACGACAGGTGGCTTTTTAAGAAAGGGAAGTACTACTTTGATGATCGCCCTTCAGGACGAACAGCTGGAACAGTGTATTGATATCATTAAACAGCAAAGCGGAAGTCGTCAGGAAATCACTGTTAACATGCCCTATGTTTCCGGTTCCAGTCTGATGAATTACACCACCATGCCCATGAATGTGGAGATTGGCGGGGCAACCATTATGGTTGTTCCTTTGGAACGTTTCGAAAAATACTAAAATATGTTTAATTAAAAGGGAAGGATATTGAATATAGTATACAAAAATATGCAATGTTCTTTAGAACTTCCCTTTTTTCCTCTCTCTTCCTTTGCTATAATGGCAAGGAAGAGTTTTATCATGTCAGAAAAAGGAGAGAATATGTCATTTATTGAGGATGTAAAAGCAAAAGCAAAGGCAAAGCAGAAGACCATCGTATTACCGGAATCTGAGGACAAGAGAGTTCTTCAGGCGGCAGAACAGATTCAGAAAGAGGGATTTGCTCGTCTGATTCTTCTTGGAGAGAAGGAGCAGGTGGAGAAGGATGCCAAAGCCTGGGGAGTAGACCTTTCCGGTATTGAAGTTGTAAACCCGAAGACCTATGCCAAGTTGGAGGATTATGTTTCCACTCTGGTAGAGCTTAGAAAGTCAAAGGGAATGACTGAAGAAGAGGCAAGAAAGCTTCTGACAGAAAGCAACACCTATTTTGGTGTGATGATGGTGAAGAAGGGAGAGGCTGACGGTTTAGTTTCCGGAGCGAACCACTCTACCGCGGATACCCTCCGTCCGTCTCTTCAGATTTTAAAGACCAAGCCGGGCACAAAGCTTGTTTCCGCTTTCTTTGTTATGGTTGTTCCTGATTGTGAATACGGAGAGAAGGGAACCTTTGTCTTCTCTGATTGCGGTTTAAATCAAAACCCGACTCCTGAAGAGCTGGCAGCTATTGCAGAGTCTTCCGCAGAATCCTTCCGTTTCTTGGTAGGGGCAGAGCCTAAGGTAGCTATGCTGTCTTATTCCACTATGGGATCTGCAAAGCATGCGGATGTTACCAAGGTACAGGATGCTACCAAGATTGTGAAGGAGAATAATCCGAATCTTTTGGTAGACGGAGAATTACAGTTGGATGCAGCTTTAGTGGAGTCTGTAGCCAGCTTAAAAGCTCCCGGATCCAAGGTGGCAGGTCATGCCAATACTTTGATTTTCCCGAATTTGGATGCAGGAAACATCGGCTATAAGCTTGTACAGAGATTGGCAAAGGCTGAAGCCTATGGACCTATGACTCAGGGAATTGCCAGACCGGTTAATGACTTATCCCGTGGCTGCAATGTTGCCGATATTGTAGGTGTTGTTGCGATTACTGCAGTGCAGTGCCAACTTTACGATAATAACTAATCATTGGGAGGAACTATGAAAATTTTAGTAATTAACTGTGGATCATCTTCTTTGAAGTATCAGCTGATTGATATGGAAGGGGAGACCGTAATGGCCAAGGGACTTTGCGAAAGAATCGGTATTCCCGGTTCCAGATTAAAGCATGAGGTTCCCGGAAAAGAAGATTATGTGGTAGAAACAGATCTTCCGGATCATTCTGTAGCAGTAAAGCTGGTATTTGATGCACTGACCGGAGACTATGGTGTGGTTAAGTCCGTTGATGAAATCGGTGCCATCGGACATCGTGTACTGCACGGCTCCAATCGTTTCACGGAAAGTATTATTGTAAATGATGAAGTAAAGAAGGTTATTCGGGAGTGCTTCGACTTGGGTCCCTTACATAACCCTGCGAACCTTATGGGTATCGAGGCTTGCGAGAAGGTTGTTCCCGGTAAGAAGAATGTAGCGGTTTTCGATACTACCTTCGGTATGACTCTTCCGGAGAAGGCATATTACTATGCTATTCCTAAGGAATACTATGATAAGTATGCCATTCGTCGTTACGGCTTCCACGGAACCAGCCATGCCTACGTTTCTCAGGAAACCATTCGTTTCGGCGGTTTGGATCCTGAAAAGGCAAAGGTTATTGTATGTCATTTAGGTAACGGTGCTTCTATTACCGCTTCTATCGGCGGTAAGGCTGTGGATACATCTATGGGACTTACTCCGTTGGAGGGCTTAATTATGGGTACCCGTTCCGGTGATATTGACGGCGGTGTAATCCAGTTTATTGCCAACCACGAGAACAAGACTGCTGATGAAGTTTTGAACATTTTAAATAAGAAGTCCGGTGTATTGGGAATGACCGGTATTTCCTCCGACTTCCGTGATATTGAGAAGGCTGCAGAAGAAGGCAATCATATGGCTAAAGTGGCTCTTGATGCTTTCCGCTACAGAGTAGCTAAGTATATTGGAGCATATGCTGCTGCCATGAACGGTGTGGATGCCATTTCCTTTACCGCAGGTGTAGGAGAGAATGACAAGGTAACAAGACAGCTCGTGGTTGAGGAGTATTTAGGCTATCTTGGTGCAAAGATTGATCCGGAAAGAAACGATGTTCGCGGAAAAGAGCGTTTAATTTCCACCGATGATTCCAAGGTTAAGATTTTCTTGATTCCTACCAATGAAGAGTTGGCTATCGCAAGAGATACAAAGCGTTTGATTGAAGCTTAAATTAGGCATAATTTTTTCGCTTTCCTTTAGATTTTGCTTGCATTTTATGGAAAACTAGTGTATCTTTACACGAGTGTGTTTTTCTAATGTAAAGCATAGCCCAAATTCACCGATTCAAACTCGGTTAAGACAGGAGGTGTAAATATGTCTATTTGTCCAAAGAATAAATCATCCAAAGCCCGCAGAGATAGCAGAAGAGCAAATTGGAAGATGGGTGCAACAAACCTTGTAAAGTGCTCTAAGTGTGGTGCATTGGTTATGCCTCACAGAGTTTGTAAGGCTTGTGGTTCTTATAATAAGCGCGAGATTATTACTGTAGAGGACTAAGAGTTAAAAGGAGCTTCATAAGAAGCTCCTTTTCTTATGGCTTACAGTTATGTAACAACTGAATTTATGGTACTTTCGTATAGAAATAGTAGAATGGTTTGAGCTCTCTTTTCTGTTTTTAGGGAAAAACAAAAATAATTCCTAAAATTACTAGACTTGTGCACAATCTAATGATAAACTACCCTTCGAGCGTAAGCTTAACACTTAAGTTTAAAGAAAAAGGAGAGAATATCATGAAGAAATATGTATGTACAGTATGTGGTTATATCTATGATCCTGAAGTAGGAGAGGAAAGTGCAAATGTTGCAGCGGGAACAGCTTGGGAAGATGTTCCTGAAGATTTTCTTTGCCCCTTATGCGGTGTAGGAAAGGATCAGTTCGAGCCATCAGAGGAGTAAAAGATGTATTCATGCAGAAAACTTAGAGATGATTTAGTATATGTTGGAGTAGAAGATAGAAGACTGCACCTGTTTGAGAATTTGTTTCCATTGGACAGAGGGGTAAGCTATAATTCCTATCTTTTACTGGATGAAAAGACCGTTTTGTTGGATACCTGCGACCAAACCGTTTCTCGCCATTTTATTGAGAATATAGAGTTTGCCCTTGCGGGAAAGACCTTGGATTATCTGGTAATTAATCATATGGAGCCGGATCATTGCGGGAGCATTCAGGACTTGTACGAAAAATATCCAAAGCTTTCCATTATTTCCAATGCTAAAACTTTTCAGATGCTGGATCAGTTTTATCAGATGACTATTCCTGCAGACAGAAAAGTGGAAGTAAAGGAAGGCGATGAGTTTTCTGTTGGAAGACATACCCTTAAGTTTGTCTTTGCACCTATGGTACACTGGCCTGAGGTTATGTTTACCTATGATATGACGGACAAGACCTTGTTCTCTGCGGATGCCTTTGGCGTTTTTGGTTGCAACAACGGCAATATCCTTGCCCACGAGCAAAGATACAAGGATAAGGATTTTCTGGATGATGCCAGACGTTATTATTCCAATATTGTTGGAAAATACGGCCCTCAAACCCAGGCGGCTTTAAAAAAGGCCTTAAGTCTGGAAGTAGAGATGCTTTGTCCTTTACATGGACCGATTTGGACGGAAGACCTTTCTTTTATCATTGATAAATATGACAAATGGTCCCGTTATCTTCCGGAAGAGAAGGCCGTTGTGATTCTGTATAATTCCGTTTATGGCAATACAGAAACCGTGGTAGACCATTTTGCATTAGAGCTTGGTATTCGCGGAGTTAAGAACATCAAAGCCTACGATGTATCCAAGACGGATGTATCCTATTGCATTGCAGAATGTTTCCGTGCCAGTCATCTGGTATTTGCGGGAACAACTTATAACAATAACCTTTTTCCGAAGATGGAAAATCTCATTACCGACATGAAGAATCTGAATGTGCAGAATCGAAAGATTGCTATTTTAGAAAATGGAAGCTGGGCTCCTCAAAGCGGTAAGCTGATGAAGAAAGCCTTTGATGAGATGAAAAATATGAGCTATATCGGCGACATTCTTACTGTAAAGTCCGCATCCGTGGATCGCAGCGCTTTAGAGAAATTGGCTGATGAGGTAGCTGATTCCGTATTAGGAAAAGAATAAAACTTGCACAATACCGAGTTTTCTGATGAATCGGAAAAGCCGGATATATCATCTGTTTCCGGAGTGTATTCATTAAGCTTTAACGCGGAAAAAAGGGTTTTAAAAATCAAAAATAGAAATTTTCGGCAATATAGGTCTGAATACGAGGCAGTCTGAGCCCGACGGTACTTGCGAAAAACAAGAGAAACGCAGTTTTTCGCTTAG
>NZ_DBHIGR010000065.1:0-10705 GCF_057249185.1 Oribacterium sp. | reverse complement strand
AGTAGTAGCAGTTTCCGTCAATCCACTGCCAACCGGTGAGCATTCTACCCTTCCAACCATCAGAATTCGGGAAGAGGTAGTATTTGCTGCCATTTACATCCACCCAGCCAGTAGCCATATAGCCGGAATCCAGGAAATAGTACCAGTAAGACTTTCCATTATAGGCTTCATAGCCCCAGCTGTTCTTCGGATAGCTTCCGTCCGGTCTTTTGTACCACCAGCCCTTTTCATCCTGTATCCACTGGCCTCCAGACAAAGAACGATCTACACCAAGTACCTGTCCTGAAAGGCTACTGCTTACTTTAAAGCTTCCGGAACCGCCACCGGAACTTCCCCCTGAGCTAGCGGAGCCACCACTTGATCCACCAGAACTACTGGAGACAGATTTAGAGGTAGAGCCGGAGTTTCCCGTATTGCCGGAGTGATTTTCTTTCTTCTCTACTTTTACCGCATCGAAAAAAGGCGAGGTTAATTTTGTAATAGTTGTCATACCATAATCAGGAATAACCCTGCGGACTTCATAGGGCTCATTATTGACATAAAACTCTGTACCATTGCCATAAACATCATCAGTCTCCGACACTAAGAAACGATAGTTATCAACTGTATAATAAGGACGGATCACGTATTTTACCTGATAACGTCCTGCAGGAAAAGTCATACTCTCCTCCTGAGATGCCCTAATATTCCCATTTTCTCCTAATGCATTTGGATAGCTCTCCAAAAAGAGCTTAAACTGCTCCGGGCTTTCAGGGAAATGATTCATAAAATTAGTTATAAAAGGCTTAGCTATATTGGAACCTTGGATTTCCGTACCATCTGTTAACACAATCTTCTCCACTTGGAGCGTTGCTCTCTTCATAGAATCACCAACCTTAACATTATGGATGTCAAAGCTGGAACGGAGATATACTTTCGCCATAACCTTTGCTTCCTTCACGGTAAAAGTTTCGCTTTCAAAGGTATAATATTTATATTTTGCATCTTCCCGTTGCGTAGCTTTCAAATTGTCCTGATAATAACTATGTACCCCTCTATGATAAAAATACCTTTCTTCCATAGAAACTCTTGTATAAGTAAGTTTTCCATCTCCGTCCTGTTCAGCTATTGGCAAAAGATAATATGGACTCTTTTTTCCTTCAGCAATTGTATATACATAGTGATACTCCCCCGGGGTAAAGTAGTTACGATTATAAGGAACCCACTGACCATTTACTTTCTTTTCCACTTCCCTCTCCGGGAGAATTTTATAAAGATCCGGGCTAGGATTGTTGATAACTCCAGCTCCTCCTCCTCTTAAGGCAATACCTGTTACATTTACCTTTTTCTCCCGAAGCACTTTCATGTGATCTCTTGCGGGAAAATCCCAATCTTCAAATGAAACATGCAAAGTTACAATCTTATTATCAAGTGGTTTTGTCACTGCAGCACTTCTAAATCCTGAATATCCGGAGGTTACCGGAGCAGAATCTGTTCCTCTTATATCTTCTGTAGAGTCCTCTGTAGACTCCCCCTTTCGCTCAGCAAGTTCCTCTGAGTCTTCCGCTTCAGTAGTCGGTACTTCTTCCTCTATGGACGCAGTTTTCCCTTCCACAGCAGTCTCTTCCGGAAAATCGTCTAATCCTTCTACAGTTCCTGCTGTTTCAGCAGTTTTTTCTACCTCCGGAACGTAAGTATCCTTATTGTCTAAAATATCCGCATAGCTTGCAGGGACAAAAAGCCCTGTACAAAGTACCGCACTCAGTCCTAAAGCCAGCATGTTTTTTCTTCTCATCTTGATTATCCTTTTTCCCTGTTATTTTCCAATGTATTCTTACACTTTATTTCCTCTCTGGGAGAATCTTTTACTTCTTTCTATAACAAACTATAAAACTCAATCACAATCTATAATGATTCTGTTTCCATACTTATTTTCATACTTATTTTCCACGTATTTTTATACGTACTTTTATACTTATTTTTATATTTATTTCTATACATATTGTTCCACTTATTTCTACGCTTATTTCTTTATATAGTTTCAGGGAAAGGTTAAAATTTCATGGTAGTAGCCTTTCCCTGATGGGAGATAGACACATTTTCCAACAAGACGCTTTTAAAGCAAATGCTTACTCATCCTGCTGTGTCTTCTCCCTGATTGGTGCCTTAAGCTTTACTACGCCTGAACTAAGAGCTCTGCCCTTTCGATTCTAAGCTTCGTAATCTTTCTTATTGCACACCATATTCAATTTTTCCTTCGGCTTAGTTAGCAGTGCTGTTGATGAAGGTAGATACCTTCTGGCCTACCAGCTCCAAAAGTTCCTTACCTACTGTCTTAAATGCACTTGCTAAGAATACAGCTACTGCAATAAGAATCAGCATAGAGATGAAGTTTGTGTCTCCGTTCTCCTCATGGAAGAAACGATCTACAGCCTTCTCCCCGCGAATTTTTGTTGCTAAAATCATGTCATCAAGTCTGGTCATAAAGACTCCTTTCTCTCAGCGAGACACCGATTCGGTGCTCTTGTGTGATAGTGTTTGATATTTATTTAAAAGTAACCTAAGGCTACTACCATGAACGACTTACTCTTAAAGCAAGAGGAACTGGAACTCTTCGTTCCCCAGACGAATGCTTGCCTTGTCCTGTAAGGGAAGCTCCACATTGCTTACGCATTGCTGTCCGTTTAGGAAGCTATGGTTTGTGGAATTGTTATCCTGCAGAAAATACTGTCCGTTTCTACTGATGATGTTGGCATGGCTTCGGCTGATGGCCTCATTGTCATGAATCACATAATCCACAAATTTTTCTTCTTTTCCCAAACGGAAAATGCTGCCTGTAATAGGAATCCGCTCTCCGTTCTTAATCCGGAGTAGATATGGCTGTTTCGGTGTGTCCGGTGCCTTGGTATAGTTTAATACCGAGGTTTCCTCCCCTCGAAAGCCACTATGCAAAACCGTAGTGTCTCCGAAGTTTCTTCCTCCATTTCCCACAGCTTCTTGCTGATTAGAAAACAGGGGGCTTGGCTTGGCCGGCTGTAAAGTTCCCTTCGCTACCGAAGGATTGCTCTTCGGGATATTCATTCCGGAACCGACCGAAGGATTGCTCTTTGGGATATTCATCCCGGCACCGACCGGAGCGCTGACTTTGGGATTTCCTGCGAAATTTCCTTGGCTATTTACCGGGGCATTGGGCAAGCTTTTTATCCCGGACAAATCCTCCCCCGGCTTGTCTTTTCCGGACTCCTTTCCGGGAACCTGAAATGAAAATCCTCCGGAAGCCGGTTTTTTCGCCTTCGGTGCAGCAGAAGCGGTCTTCGCCTTTCCTCCGGGAAGATTGAAGGAGGCAGCGGATTTTTTCTTTCCGCCCTTCTTCGCCAATTCAATCTTTTTTAAGGCCTCTTTTCTTGCCTTCAGCTGTTTCTGCTGTGCCATATATTCCTTGGCTCTGTTGTTGTTGTAATGCTGTAAGAGGTAGAAAAGAGAGATTCTTTCTTCCTTGGGAATATCATCCGGTACAGGAATATCCGGAATGACTTCCTCCACTGCATTTTCCTGCTTAAGAGCTCCTGCCTGAGATAGGGAGGATTGCTCGAAAAAGCTTGCCGCCGCTCCCCCTACGGAAGAATTTGCAACGGCATTTCCGAACTCGGCTACGCCCTGCTGCAGGCTTTCCTTCGCTGCCGGAGCAAGGGCTGTTCTATCCTTCTTTCCTTCCCTTTCCATCTCTGTCAACAGGTTCAAGAAATCCAGTGAAGAAAATACAGGAATACTGTTTAAGTAATTCAGGATTCTGGTGACATAGCTTCCCTCTTCCGGATTCTCAAACTGTGCCTGGAACATTACAGACTTCAGGAATTCTCTCTGATCCTTCTGCTCTTTTTCATTTTCCACCGGAAGACAGATGCACTCCGTCTCCCCGGTGGATACGTCGGTATAAATCTGGTTCAAATCCAAGAGGATGCAGGCGGGATCCAGCATGTATTCCTCTGCGGATACCATGGCCTCCGTAATCCCCTTGAAAATCCCCATAAAGCTTTGCTTAGTTACCGGCCGGGCAAAAAACTGGTTTGCCGTAATCTTTCCGGTAATGGTGTAACGGATAAAACGCTGTGTATCCATCTGCATATAGTTGGTAGAGGCCAGTCCCTTGGCCTTGTTGCTGGTAAGCATATTCAGACTGATATTGTCCAGCACATCCTCTTCCTTGAGCTGATAAACCAGAAAACTGCTGGCTCCTTGGTTTTCGTATTTGAATTCTTTCATACTATTGCTCCTTTTTGCTTACTTTTCTCCCCACATTTTGGCTTTGGCACTCTGGGTAATATTCATCTTTTTCTTTCCGAACATATCAAACCAGACACCCATTTTATATGTGACGGTAAGGGTAACATCTCCTCCCGAACTTTCGACCTTGAAGTTCATGCCGTCCAAGCCTCTCTCTACCCCGAAGGATTTCAGTTTTTGATTTGCCTTGGAGTCACTGGTGTCTCCGGTCAGGTAGGCTACAAAACGTCTTTTGGCATCATCATTTCCCATACCCAGGGCGGCGCCCATACCTTTTTTGCTTCCCTTATACCAGTCATTAGGGCTGGAAAAGTATTTGCTGGAAAAAAATCTTCTGTAGCCGTCTTGAATAACATCACTGAGGCTACCCCAGAAGCCGTTGGCCCCGTCCAGGCCCGAGGCAATCTGATTGTTGGCATAGGAATCCATGCCCAGGCTGGTTGCGGATTGTACCAGTGCGTGTGCGATTTGGTTTTGGGCGTTAAACACGAAGAAGAAGCCGTTTAATGCCATAAACAAAGCGCAAAAGATAGGAAGAATGATGGCTGCTTCTATGGTTACCGAGCCTTTTTCCGTATTCTCTCGTTTCATCTTTACTCCCTTCTCCTTTAATACGCCAAATCCTTTTGCTTTTCGTAGGGGAAGCCTCCGGTAAGCGTAGGAGATAAATTCATAAATATGTTCAGCTTGTATTTGTTGTCGGAATGTACACTGGTGTAAGCCTTGTTGATGTCGAAATCAAAGTCCTTCTTGTGCTTTTCCTTGGCTTCCAGCTGAATGAGGTTCTGCATCCGGTCTGTATACTGGTCGTAGGGGGTGCATAAAATCATCAAAATAGCGCCGTGGGCAGTGTAGTCCAGCGGGAAATAACCCATCTCGTTTTTATCATTGGTTTTTCCCGAGCCGTCCTGTCCTCCATGCTTGGCAGGATCATCATGGTACACGGCTACTTCCGTGCCGGTGGAGCTACCTCCCCCTCGCTCCCTTTCAAACATCCCGCCTAAGGTTGATTTCTGTTCATCACTCAGATCCAGGATTCCGGCCATGTCTTGTGCCAGATGGGGTAATCCCTTAGTGGAAAGGTACGCCGTGGTCTTGAAAAGCACCTGGGTTCCTCCATTTACCAAAATCACCATATCCAGGAAGGGTTCCAGTAAGAGGAAGATGACGGTGGCTACAATTCGTACCGGTCCCAAACCGGAAAGTGCCTTCAGGATATCCGAGTTAAATACCGCATAGCAATCCACCATCAGGCGAAGCATATAGCCGTCAAAGAAGGCACCGGCCTGGGCAGTGTACTCGGAGTTTGCACCGGTAAGCATATATTCCAGTTCCGCACCCTTAAACATCGGATCCGATCCGGAATTATTCCCTAAAGAGGCGATGTCGCTCATGGCACCCCCTTTTCCACCCTTATCCGATCCGCCTGCCAGGCTAAATACCTTTTGGAAGCTATATCCGGTTAAAGTGGATCCTTTCTTATAGGTCGTTCGATTCGGCAGGTTGTATGCCGCGTAGCCATATAAGAGGAAGGCGTGATAATACTCTTGGTAGTTCACCAGGAACTTCGCCAGATTGATAAAGTGCTCTGCCATCCAGGTTACCAATCCCGCTAAAAACTTTGCCAGATTAATCAAGAAGCTGGCCAATTTTGTAACCATTTTGAAAACATTCGGAATTCCGTAGCAGGCATCCGCAAAATCTATCGCATCCTGTAACATCCCTGTAAATCCGGAAGCCGTTAAGAGGGTTGAGGTATCAAAGGAGCTGGTATGGGCTAATAAAGCCGGATTAATATTGGAGTCCAAACTGTTGTCATAAAAAATCTTCATATCCATCAGCTTTTGTGCCAATCTTCCGACGGCAATAACTTCCTTGACTCCCTCTTGGTCCGCAGTCGCTGATTTATCTAAAACATCTACCAGATCATCCACATACTTAGCCACGTCCTCCTTAAAGCCCTTCATTTCTATCTTTCCTAAAGGAGCGGAAGATAATTCCGACATGGAATGACCGGAAGCGGTGAAGGAACTCAGGGCAGCGGCCTGATTGTTTAAGCTTGTTTTTTCCGCCTCTACAATGGCATCGATTCCTTTTTGAATCTGTTCATTGGCAAAATCTTCCGTGACCTTATGCATTTCCTCAAACCACTTATAGGCATCCGTACCTATGGTTTCCGCCCCTTCTCCATCAGGAATTTCCGCATCTGCGGCAGTTCCTGTTGTTGCCACCTCCGTGCTGCCATTCGCCGGTACTGTGGCTACCTCTGTACCGGTGCCGTTGCCTGCTGCAGGAATGGTAGCAATCTCTGTACCGGTGGAAGCTGCGCTCTCCGTTGCCGCCTCTTTGCTTTCCTCTTTCTTTTTCTTCGTTGCCTCCTTCACTTCACTAAGGTCTTTTTTCACCTTTTCCATCTTCTCCTTTAAATCCTTGGAGGCATCATAAAGGTTTCCAAGACTGGTGCTAAGCTCCTTCGTAGCGGTAGCCAGCTCTCTGGCCGCTGCATCCGCAGCCGCCTCTGCGGCGGGAAGACCTTCCTCCTGCCCACTGTTTCTGATGGATTCAACGGTTTGCATCGCCGTTTGAAAGGCTTGATATTTTGTTTTGTAATTCTGGCATTTCTCCTTGAAGTCCTTCGCCTTCTCCTGAAAATCCTTGACACTGTTAATCATATCCTTGGTGTCATTGGCATAGCCTACCGCCTTGTTCGCCACTTCTGCTCCGGCGTTCAGCTGCTTCATTCCGGGAAGACCGTCCAGCTTCTTCTTAATACGGTCCAGGTCAAAGCCGTCCCACATGGCCTGTGCCATAACCGTATATTCACTGGCCTCATAAATCTGCTGCTTTAGGATAGAGGCGCTACCCAGACTATGCTGTCCGGAAGCCTCCATACTCTGTACGCTTGCCCCCTTGCCCAAAGCATTCATATTGGCCTTCATATAGCCCTGGTAAGTGGTATTGATATCATCCTTTTGAGAAATGGAAAGCAAGTCAAAACGCTCTTCCACATAATCATCGTAATGACCTAAAGTTGAATAGAGGGAGCTTCCCATGACCTCCTTCATTAATTCCTGAATACTTTGAATCCGTGCGTATTCTATGAAAATGAAGGTGGACATTAATAGCGGAGAAACCACTAAGGCTAAAAAGATGGATAGCATGCCCTTCGTCCCGTTGACTTTCCTTTTCAGAAAATGTCGTATTGCTTTTCTTTTTTCTTTAAACCATGCTTTCATATTCTTCTCCCCTATGAAAAAAACTTGTTAAGGCCTTTAACCACCTTGTCCACCGTTTCCAATACAGTTGCAAAGCTCTTCACCTTTTCACTGGCATATTTTGCAAGCTTTACGGAATGGACATAATCCAAGGCATCAAAGTCATTGCAGGCTACCGTCGCATCCAATTGCTTGGTTTCGGAAACGCCGATAAAACGCATTAACTCTCCAAATAAAAATCCATAGTTTTTGTGCATGGTAATTTCAATATGATGTCTTCCGATATCATCATTGGCACGTTCTACTTTAATATCCACCTCACCCTTTGATTTTGCCAGGCTCACATTGGTGAGACGATTGTTCAGAAAATTAGAGGCTCTGGAATTTGCCGCATCGATTCGATCTTGCTTTTTCCCCATAATCCAAAGATAACGATACACACCGATATTCGTAATATCTTCTTCACTCACCAGATTTAAATCCTTCTTGGCAGATCCATACTTGTAATTCTCCGCCACAACCTGCGCGGCCTCATTTGCCGTAACATGGAACATGACATTTTGGTAAAGGTACATACTAAAGCCGATAAAGAACACCAGTATCAGAATACAGAGCAGCATACCGATGGACCATTCAATCATGACGGTGCCATCTTCCCCTTTCTCTCGAAATCCCTTTCTCATCTTGACTCCTTTTCCTTACAGAAAATCCTTTTCCTTTGGCACCGAAGCTTTTCCCTCCGGCACCCTCTTCAGCACTTTTCCTACTGAAGCTTTTTCTTCGCACTAACACTTTTTTGCGAAAGCATTATTTTTCGTCGTAATACTGCTTTCTACGGAAGCTTTATTCTCCGTCGTAGTACTGCTTTTCTCCTAAGATTCCGAATACCTCCTCAAAGTTTTTGTCCAGCCAGGAATCCTTCACAACATAGAAATTGCTCTTTCCGGTAGAAGCGAAGGAATCCGGAAGCACCTTTAAATTTTCAATTTCCTTGGGGAAGTAATAAGAATCCACAGGATCCGCGGCAAAGGCACCGCTACCGATTTCCTTTAAATTCTTGGGCATGTGGACTTCCTTCAGGGACTTGCAATCCTGAAATGCCGCTTCTTCAATACTTTCTACGGAATTGGGAATGCTAATCTTCTCCAGTGCGGAACAGTTTAAGAAGGCGGAGTCCGGAATTACCTTTAACTGTTCTCCCAGGAAATTCACTTCCTTTAAGCTGGTGCAGTCTCTAAAGCCGAACTCGGCAATGCTAGTTACCCCTGCCGGAATATCCAGACTTTCCAGCTTATCGTCAAACTGTACGTCGACCTCGGAGGTCTGATTCTTCGGCAGCACAATCTTCTTTACCTTCTTCAAAAGAGTAAGGCCGTAGCCCAGCTGAAAATCGTCATCACTTTCAAAATACAGTTCTTCCAGCTGCACATCATCATCCGGTCCTAAGCCGGAGTCAAAGGACTTTGCCCGCTTGGGAATCACAATCACCTTCTGCTTAGAACCCTCTTCATTCAGATTGGCAATGGAGTCCTCTCCCATCCATTCGAAATAGTCTTCATTTGCCTTGGCATTGGTTTTCTCATTTCCCTTACCACTGTCTGCCTCCTGCTTGCTGTCTCCCTGAGCACTCTTCTCTTTTCCTCCGTTGCAGGCGGTAAGTCCCAAAGCCAAAGCCAAGATGCCTAAGCCTAACAGTGTTCTTCTCTTCATTTTTATTCCCCTTTCTGATTGTTTTTTTTTGCTTTTTATCTTCTATTACTTTAATTAGCCAACGAACTTCTGTGTATTTCCAAGCTTCTACGTATTCCGCTCTTAAATATTTTCCTTTAATAATTCCTCGAAGAAGGTCTTCTCCGCCAAGGTCTCCACCAGCGCCTCTGTTCCGGCGTGTTCATATCTGGGTACCCCTCCCAGCTCTCGAATGCCGATTTTGGGAAGGCTCTGGCCGGTTTTATTACTGAACTTGTTATACACGGTGTACATTCTCTTCATGATGGGAACGGGGGAATTTTCCTCCTTAATCTGTAAGGCCTGTAGCATTCTTAGGAACTTGTCGTTTCCGATTTCCGATCCGTCTACGGTTAAGACAATGCCGTGCACTCCCCGGTAAACCGCCAAGCTGTCGTCATCAATGGAGAAGTCCCCGTCCAGGATGATAATGTCATAGGAGCCCCCAAGCTTTAGCTCCCGAAGCAGCTTCTGTCTCTCCTCTAAAGAAAGCTCCATCATATCCAGGGCAATCTTTGCTTTGGAGAAGAAGTACACTCCTCTTGGATCCTGACGAACCGCACTTTCCAGCTTTAAACGAAAGTTGGCCTTCTGCTCCTTTAAGGCAAATACCACATCGCTCATATCCAGCTGTCCTCCGGCATGGAAGAAGAGATCCGCCGAGCCGTAGCGCTCCATATTCAAGTACAAAACCCGGTGTCCCGCCTGGGCAAAATGATAGGCACAGGCTGCCGCCATGGTGGAAGCCCCGGTTCCTCCGGCTACAGAGCCGAAGGCAAAGACCTTACAGGGATCTTCTCCGATTTTCAAACCGGTAATGCCCTGAATCCGCTCCGCATAAAGGCTTAAAATCTGCTTATAAATCAGATCCGCCTTCTGGTACTTGGAGATAGCCGCCTCGTCCTTATAGCTTTCGATTTCCGCGGACTCCACGAAATACGCAAAGCTGCACTGCTTGGGAAGAAGGGCTGTGTTGATGTCAAAGGAGGCATCCGCCACCAGCACATCCATCTTTACCTCCCGAACGGTCTTCAAGGCCAGTTCTTCGTCGGTAAAGGAATACAGCTCAAACTTCTCTCCAAAGCGGGTGCTAAACACCGTTACGATTCTTTGTAAGTATTCCTTGTCCTGTTCCAAAATCGCTAATTTGATTTTCATTTCCTTCTCCTTTGCTTTTTTCCAGCTTTTTTATATATCTACAGCTTTTTTAATACGTGTTTTTTTAGATGTCCGATGATTTGAGAGCTGTCGGCTGACCTCCATTGCTTCTGCTTCCTATCTTGTTAACCGGGGCTCCCCGCTATCTTCCTTCCATCTGCGCCCTATCCTGCTGCCGGAGCCCCTCCTTCTGCAGGGGGTGCTTCTCCCCCTTCCGGGGGAGCTGCCGCTGCCGTTTCTCCCCCTTCTGCAGGGGCTTCCGGTGCCGCTTCCGGCGCTGCCTCCCCGCCTTCTGCCGAGGCTTCCGATGCTGCTTCTGTTCCTTCTGTCGGAGCTTCGGT
>NZ_DBHIGR010000064.1:0-10839 GCF_057249185.1 Oribacterium sp. | reverse complement strand
TAACCACACACTGGTTCGATGAGAAGTCTGCTCACAGAGAAGTAGGAACATGGGAAGGAAGTACTGATGTTTAATCCGGATTCGGAATTGAATGTCCTAAGAATGCCTATATAATCTTAAACAGCCAAAAGCTTGTATAACATGGAAAAAGGTTTTCTACGCAGTATAGGTCTATAAATGGGGCACGCTCTCGCTAGCTTCGCCACGTAGGGGATACTAAGCGAAAAACTTCCTTACAGTCGTTTTTCGCAAGTACCCACGGGCTCAGACTACCCCATATTCAGACCTATACTGCTCGAAAACCATCCCTTTTTAATGTTATGCAAGCTTTTTTAGTGGTATAAAAGAGCAGAAGATTGTTAGAGTCTAATTCACTCTATTATCTTCTGCTCCTTTTTTTAGTTCTGTTAGGATTTCTAGTCTATAATCACCGGTTTTTTATTGATATTTTATGAAGCAATATGAATTTACAATACTTCCATAATCCTCTCCACCATGGTTTCTCTATCCATGTGACGCTCTTTCATTAAAGCTTCCAGATCATATTCGTCATAGAATTCTTTATCCAGGCCTAAGCTTAGTACCTTCATGGGCTTTAGGCTATAGAAGGAAGCTATTTTCTCTGCAAAGCCTCCGGCCAAAATTCCGTCCTCCAAGACCACCACAAGCTCATGGTCTTTTTCCAGATTTTCAAGATATGCTTTATCCAAATGAGATAGAATACCGGGGTTAATTAAAGTGGGCTTGATACCGGTCTTTTTCTCAAGGTTTTTCGCCCCTTCTCTTCCTTCTTCATACAAGGAGCCTGTGGCAAAGATGGCGACCTTCTGTCCTCTTTGGATTTCCTGATAGGAAATAGGGAAAAAGCTCTTCTTTACCGCCGCTTCATCCTCCAGCACATTCCCTTCCGGCGCAAAAATCAGAACCGGATGCTCCTGCTGCTCCAATGCCCAATTCAGTAAAGAGAAATATTCTCCTTTAAAGGCCGGAGCAAAGATTAAAAGCTCAGGGATGGAATTGGCCATAGCCAAAAGATACAGTCCCAGGTGGGTTTTATCCCGCATTCCCAGAATAGATGCGCTGTTTACCACCATGGTGATGGGAAGGGAATTAATAGCCGCATCGTGTGAAATCTGATCATAGGCTCTTTGCAGGAAGGTGGCTGAAGTGAAAAATACCGGCTTTGCACCATTCTTTGCCGCACCACAGGCAAGAGTTACTCCTGTCTGCTCCGCAATTCCAACATCCACAAACTGCTTTCCTGCCTCTTTCCTTTGCTTTGCATGAAATCCCATGCCGCCGGGCACTCCTGCGGTAATGGCCAAGACTGCCGGATCCTTCTTCATTTTCGCCAGTAAAAATTCAGCAGTAAGTTCTCCGATATCTTCTCCCGAAAAATCATATTCTTCCCTGGTTTTTCCCGTTTCTAAATGGAAGGGCAGATGCCAGTGCCAGCTTTCCTTATCCTGCTCCGCAAACTTCAGGCCCTTTCCTTTAGCGGTATGAATGTGAAGCACCACGGGTTTTTCGTAGCTCTTCGCCTTTTCCAAGGCTTTTACCAGAGACTCCACATCATTTCCCTGATCCTCATAGAGATATTCCAGCCCCATAGCCCGAAAGAGATTATCCTCAGCCTGGCCATTGCTTTCTCTAAGGCGTTTCAAACCCTTATACATGCCTCCGTGATTTTCCGCAATAGACATTTCGTTATCATTTAAAATGATGAGAAGCTGACTTTCCTGCTCCCCCGCAATGCTTAGTCCTTCCAAAGCCATTCCGCCGGATAGAGAACCGTCTCCAATCACTGCCACCACCTTTTCCGTTCCGGAAAGCAAGTCTCTGGCTTTGGCAAGTCCTATAGCCAAGTCAATGGAGGTGGAGGTGTGTCCGATGGAAAACAAATCATAGGGGCTTTCCTTCGGATCGGTATAGGGTCCCACCTCATCGTAGAAAGCCTCCTCCATATAAGCCTTCTTTCTACCTGTCAGCATCTTGTGGGGATAGGTCTGATGAGAAACATCAAAGACAATCTTATCCTTCGGGGTATCAAAAACTCTGTGCAGAGCAATAGTCGCCTCCACAAAACCTAAGTCCGGTCCCACATGTCCCATGTGTTTACTGGCTCTTTCAATCAGAAAATTCCGCATTTCTCCTGCCAGGGTATTCAAGTCTCCCATGGAACAACGCTTCAAATCCTCCGGGCTATTAATTCTTTCTAAAACCATAACGCCACCTTTCCCTTTCTACTCTCTCCTACACATTTCCACGCTTTTACACTCTTTTTTACTCTCTCTTAGAGTTTCCTACAAAAGGTCTCACTATTTTAGGTCTCACTATTTTAGGTCTTACTATTTTAGGTCTCACTATTTTCCCCTAGGAAATATCGTTCTACTTTAAACTGTAAAGTTCCTATATTCTCATGCACTCTTTCCGCTTTGTCAAGCGAATGTCGCAGGCTAAAGCCACAATACTTTCCCTGGCTTAAAGTCACAACATTTGATCTAGATTAAAGCCACAACACTTGACCTAACTTAAACTTACACTGCCAGAAACTTCTACTATCCCACAGCTTTTTTGCAACAAAAAAGGAAGTCGAAACTATACAGTTCAAAGAATAGCTTCTTGCAATATAGCTCTAAAGAGGGGTAATCTGAATCCGTCTGTACTTACAGAAAGCGAATGAAATGAAGCTTGATGTTAGTACAGCTACGAGGTGAAGTTAGCGAGAGCGTGCCCCGATTTAGAGCTATATTGCAAGAAGCGGTATTTTTCCTGTTATATCCCTACTTCCTTTTATCCTTTAGACTTCGTCGGCAAAAAGTGGTGAAGAAAGGTAACGATCTCCGGAATCCGGAAGAATGATAACAATGTTCTTTCCCTTTGCCTCAGGGCGCTTTGCAATCTGGATAGCCGCGTGTACAGCTGCTCCGGAGGAAATTCCGGTCAGGACGCCTTCTTCTCTTCCGATACGTCTTCCTGTTGCAAAAGCATCCGCATTGGAAACGGTAATGATTTCATCATAGATCTTCGTGTCTAAAGTGTCCGGAACAAAACCTGCTCCGATTCCCTGAATCTTATGCGGTCCCGGAGCCTTTCCGGAAAGCACTGCAGAATCCTCAGGCTCTACCGCGATTACCTTTACGGCAGGGTTCTTTGCCTTCAAATATCTGCCGATTCCGGTAATGGTTCCTCCTGTTCCGATTCCGGAAATCAGATAATCCACCTTGCCGTCAGTATCCTCCCAGATTTCCGGACCTGTGGTTTTCTCATGCGTCTTGGGATTTGCCTGGTTTTCAAACTGGCCGGGAATAAAGCTGTTGGGAATTTCTTTCGCAAGCTCCTCTGCCTTGGCGATAGCTCCCTTCATGCCCTTTGCTCCCTCAGTCAGCACCAGCTCTGCGCCATAAGCCTTCATCAGAGTTCTTCTCTCTACACTCATGGTATCAGGCATTACAATGATGATTCTGTATCCTCGGCTTGCCGCCACTAAGGATAAACCGATTCCTGTATTTCCGGAGGTAGGCTCAATAATTACAGAGCCGGGCTTTAAAAGACCTCTTTCCTCTGCATCCAAAATCATCCCCTTGGCAATTCTATCCTTTACAGAGCCTGCCGGGTTAAAATACTCCAGCTTTGCCAAAAGCTTTGCTTCCAAGCCATCCTTTTTCTCGATATGGCTAAGCTCCAAAATCGGAGTACGTCCAATCAATTCTTCCGCTGCATGATAAATCTTTCCCATACCATTCTCCTTTTCTTCTCTGTAAATGTGCCACTCTGTACATTCCCTACTTTGTAAAACTTCTTCTCCAAAAATGCGCTTTCTTTTATAAGATAAAATATTGAAGTATCTTATTACCCAAAAGTATAATTCACATAAACATACTAGTCAAGTATGTTTATGTGAATTATTAGATTTATATGATTTTTAGGATTTTCTATACCATATGCACCCCCGGATTTTGTAATAAAAAAGAGCCATCAAAGAGATGCATTACTTTTTCAAAGCTGTATAGGTCCGAAACAGAGGCAATCTCTCACCAATGTAAACAAAAATACCGTGGAGGGACTAAAGCAGTATAGACCTGAAAAAGGGGTAATCTGAGCCCGTGGGTACTTGCTGAAAGTGAGCACAGCGATACTTGAAGCTTAGTACCCCTACGTGGCGAAGTTAGCGAGAGCGTGCCCCATTTCAGGTCTATGCTGCAATGTCCACTATTTTTTTACAGCTCTTTAGATGACAAAATCATTACCGACCAAATCCGGGGTAGCCAACTCCAAAAGTGTTTTTTCCTGAAAATACTCCTGAATCATCCGATCCAGTTCCTTCCATACCGGATAGGTTTTACAAGCCCCAAGACTTCCTCTTCTTTTTTCCAGATCGGAAACGGGAGAAAGAGAGCCCTCCAAGGCGGTAAGGATTTCCAAAAGAGAATATTCCGCTACAGGCCTCTTCAGCTTATAGCCGCCCCCCTTCCCCCTTAAGGCCAGCAAAAGCTCCTTTTTTACCAACACCTTAACGATACTCTCCAGATATTTTTCGGAGATATCCTGCCTTGCCGCAATTTCCTTCAGGGGAATATAGCCCTGCCCGTTATGTTCTGCCAGGTCAATCATAAGCTGTAGGGCATACTGCCCCTTCGTGGAAATCAACATTTTTCTTAAACCTTTCTGTCTACATCTTTTTCAAACTCTCTTGCATAAGCAATCTTTTCAAATTTGCTTCTCTTACTTATTGTTTTTTCTAAAATAAAATACTTTCTTTTCTAAATCTCTTCCATAAGAAGCAAGAAGCTGTCGTACTCTCCTTTTCCTTCCGGAAGAGGAAGACCAACCTCCATCAAGGAAAACCCGCTGTACGTTCTCTCCAGGAGGCTTTCCACAAAGGCTTCATCTTGGAAGGAACCGCCCTGTAAGAGTAAGCGTAGGCGGTATTTTCCTTCTCTCTTTAAGCCTTTGCAATAAAGGATTTCATTGGCTCCATTAAAGTTCTTATCCCGCCATACCACGGAAAGGCTGGCCTTCTTTTTATCAGGAGACACAAAGGACCAGGCGGTAAAGCGTTTTCCGGATACCCTGTCCTCGGACTGTGGGGTATAGCCTCCCGTCTCTCCGTAACCGCTGAGGCGGTAATAGCTTCCCTCCTTCATTAAGGACTCCAGCTCCTCCACAACGGCAATCTGCTTATGGATTTCCGCCCTGTCTTCTTCCTGGCAATCCTTGGGATCCAGTTCATAGCCGAAGCTTCCGCTCATAGCCACGATAGCTCTGGTATTCATAGGTACCACACGTCCGGTCTGGTGATTCGGCACCTGCGAAACATGGGCACCCATACATTGGATGGGATAAAGGAAGGAGGAACCGTATTGAATTTCCAATCTCTCAATAGCATCCGTATTGTCGGAAAGCCAAATCTGAGGCGTGTAATAGAGCGCTCCCAGGTCGAAACGGCCGCCTCCACCGGAGCATCCCTCAATTAATACGTTGGGGAATGCCTCCTTTAAGCCGGAAAGAAAACGGTATAGTCCCAGACAATAGCGGTGCAAAATCTTTCCTCTTCCCTGGAAATTCACCCCATGGGAATAGACGTCCATAATGCTTCGGTTCATATCCATTTTAATGTAGGAAAGGGGAACGGAACGGAAGCAGGAAATCAGGCTTTCCAATACTGCATCCACCACTTCCTTTCTGGAAAAATCCAGCACCAGCTGAGAACGAGAACGAATGGGAGACTCTCCGGGAATCTGCAAGGCATAGTCCGGATGAGCACGGTAAAGAGCACTGTCTTCATTGACCATTTCCGGCTCAATCCAAATGCCGAAATGCATACCCTCTTCTTCCAGTCTGTGTCCAAGGCTTTCCAGGCTCATTCCCAGCTTCTCTTCATTGGTCACCCAGTCTCCCAGACCGGAGAAATCCGTATCTCTCTTTCCGAACCAACCGTCATCCATCACCAGCAGATTCATGCCCAGGGCTTTTCCTTCTCTTGCCAGCTCAATGATTTTTTCTCCGGTAAAATTAAAGTAGCAGGCTTCCCAGGAATTCAGCAAAATGGGAAAATAGGGTAAAGGAGATGTTGCCGCAATATACTTCTTCACCATGCTTTGTAGCTGGTTGCTTAAGGCGCTAAGTCCATCCCCGAAGCTTAAGATAGCCTCCGGGCTTTGCAGTTCTTCTCCCGCTTCCAACAAGTAATGCATATTGTCATTTTGCATTCCCAGAGAAACTCTGGTTCCCCGGTAGGAATCCCGCTCCACATCCAGATGGAAGGAGCTGCTGTATAAAAGGGCAAAGCCATAGCAATCTCCGCTATGCTCCGTGGTGTTTCTTCCCGCTAAAATACCAAAGGGATTTTCCTGATGGCTACTGCTTCCTCTCATGGACGCAATATGCTTTACGCCCTGCTGCAAGGGCTCTCTACGGTAGAGACGCTCCATCCCGTACCTTCCGGAAAAATGAATCAGATCATAATCTCCATAGGAAAAGTCCAGGGAAAGGGAATCCAGACGCTCCACAAAAAGAGCCTCCTCGGAAATATTTTTGATTCTGGCATTTCTGGCAATCACATCCTCATCCGGGTAGAGAATGTAATCCAGCTCCACCTCTACCCTCTTTCTTTCTTCTTTTAGGAAAATGCGAAGGGTTTCACATTCCTCCACCGCCTTGGCATGAGGAAGTCCCTCCGGATGGGATCTACCCGAAAAAATCTCTACCCGGTCAACCCGCAGGTCCAAAATCCCCTCCCCGTCAGAACCGGAAATGCTACAAGCCGGAATACGATAATCTCCATTTCCAAAGGAAGAATACTCCTGGGCCAAGGTATCCATGGAGTAGGTTCTGTCTGCATTTGCATCATAGGGATTACCGGAAAATCCTCTATCCTTATACTGGAAGAGGTAGGAAAAATCCCCTTCTCCCCTTTTTCCGTAATAATAATGCAAAAGATGCCCATAGGGACCAATGCCCATCTGGTAGCTGGTGTTTCTACTATGTAAACTAATGAGCCCCTTTTCCTTGTCGTAAACGATTGCCATACTGCACTCCCCTTTCTTTTAGAAAAAATCCTTTTCTCTTCTCCGCCTCTTTACTTCTTTTCGAAGAAAGGCAAAGCATTCCTTCTCTCCTTTATCCTTTAAAAGCAACAGCAATTCTTCCAGTTCTTTTTTTGTCCGTTCATGAATCAAGGGAGAATCCTTCATCGGCTTATAGTAAATGTAAGCACTGTCATCCCTGTATTTTTCCCCTTGATAATTCTTCGATGCGGCCACTCTGTCACAAAACATCTCCGCCACATAACGATAAGGCATAGGACAGCCTATCATACGATTGGGGTCTTGTAAATCATAGTCACACCAATATTCAAAATGATGCTTGTTTCTTCCCTTATGATGCAACCATGCCGTGGAGGTTCCCGTTTCAATCCGCTCTACGCCGTTGGGACTTTTATAGCCCTTATAAAAACGAATACCCACCCTAAATTCCGTCCAGCTGTACTTGGACAGGTCATGGAGCAGCCCCTGCTTATACAGCCCAATGGAAAAGCAGTAGCGCATCACCAAAATCTTATGCTTTGTAATGGTTTTAAAATGTCCGATGGCATTTTTCCAAAAATGAAATCCTTCCATCTGTAACTCCTCTTCTATACTATCTTTCTTCCTGCATAAGGCAAGGATATTTTTTCTCCAGATATTCCCATAAACTAAAGCTGGGGTAGCCGTACACAAAGCCGTAGGCAATAAAAGATAAAAGGATTGCCCCCCCCACATCTAAAATAGAGTGTTGCTTTAATACCAGGGTTGCCATACAAATCAAAAGACACAAAAGAAAGGAGCCCCATACCACCGCTTTGCCATAGGGCAGCTTCCGGATATCCTTACTTTTCATAATCGCCACATGCATGCAGATGGAATTGTAGGCATGAATACTGGGAAAGACATTGGTGGGGGTGTCCACGCGATACAAGCCGGCTACCATGACTTGGAAAATATTTTTATCACTGATATAAGGCGGACGTAAATCCGTTCCGTTGGGATAGATTTCACAAATCAAAAGACTAAAAATCATCCCGATAAAAAGATATAGGCAAACCTTATAAAAGTCCTCCTTATTGGTAAAAAGAAAGTACAGTATTCCCAGCAAAATGTAGAGAAACCACATAAAATACGGCACTATGAAATACTCACAGAAGGGAATCATTTCATCAATCTTCGTATGCATGATGTGGTAGCCGGTGGCCACCGTCACTCTGGACTCAATGGACTTAAACCAAAGGGGATAAATAATGCCGATCCACAGGACATTGGCATAGCTGTATTTGTGATAAAATCGAAGAAATTTCTGCCAAAGTTCTTTCATGCTCTTCCTTTCTCCGGAATAAGGCAATTACTTGTTTAGAACAAAAAAATCGAAACGCCCCTTTTACGGAAATCGTTTCGATTTATCGTAGCGAGAGGGGGACTTGAACCCTCGACACCACGGGTATGAACCGTGTGCTCTAGCCAGCTGAGCTATCTCGCCTTAGAAAAAAATGTCCGACCCAGGCTGCGCATAACACGCAGACCGGACCGAATACTGGGGCCTACAGGGCTCGAACCTGTGACCCTCTGCTTGTAAGGCAGATGCTCTCCCAGCTGAGCTAAGACCCCCTGTCGCATTTTTTGCGACCTGTTCATATTACTAAATACAAAGCCCTTTGTCAATAATAAAATCTTTCTAAAGGAAAAAAATCTTTCTAAAGGAAAAATTTTTCTATGAAAATGACCCTGAAAATTTGCGAAAAATTCACGAAAGAGTTTTGCAAATAGTTCGCTGATATTTTTTGCGAAAAGCTCTCCTCTAGGATGCCAGGGTTTTCAAATACTCCTCCACAAAAGCCTTATACTTTGGTACCTGCGCTCCCACAATAGGCTTTCCTACAATCTTTCCTTCTTTATTAATGAAGAAAGTGGTGGGAACACCGACTACACCGGAGAGTAAATCCGCAAAATCATTGTTGGGGATAATATTGGTAAAGTGCGCATTGGTCTTATCCAAGATGGTATTTGCCAGCTCAATATGATCTGCATCCTCTTTTCCGGCCACATCAGCCACCAAGCCGATAATCTGTACATTGTCCGGAAGACTTCTCTGCCACTCTCCAAGCTCCGGCATCTCTTGAATACAAGGTCCGCAGAAGGTTCCCCATACATTCAGAACGGTTAAATCCTTCTCCCCGAAGATAGAGCTGTCCACAGACTCCAAAGCTAAATTCTCCGTGGTAAATTCCAAACTCTTATCGGATACGGAAAAATTGCTTGCCTTCTGCTCTCCCGCCGCTTCACTTGCTTTCTCGGATGCTTTCTCCGCAGCCTTTTCTGTAGCCTTCTCTGTTGTTACTTCTGTTTCTGCAGAAACCTTGGTTTCTGTCTTTCCGCTATTGCCGCAAGCTGCAAGAGCCAAACTGCTTAAAATCGCCAAAGCAAGAACTAAATTTTTCCGTTTCATAATCTCTCCTTTTGTTGAAAATGATAATTCCTTGCAAGAATAGCATATTTCCTTTATAAATCCCAGTATTTCCCTAGAAGATTAAAATCTTTTATTTTCTTTCTTCTTCCTTTAGATTTCCTTCGTTTTTTGACAGAATTCAGGAAAGTAAAAAAGGCCTTCTTCCCTTAATAGCTTCAGCACTTCCTCCATGCACTGCTCCACAGTCTTCCCTTCCACAGAAAGCACCGCATCGGCACAGGCCAGATAACGACTTTCCCGCTCTTCCATAATCTTTTCTATAGAATGAAGATCCAGCTTGTTTTGTAATACCGGTCGATTCTCCGCTTCCTTTTCCAGTCTTTCCAGTACCGCCTTGGGAGAGAGCTGCAGGTAAACGGTAAAGCAATGCTCCTGTAAAAGCTTACGATTTTCCTCCCGAAGTACAATTCCTCCTCCCGGAGATAAAATCATTTCCGCCCGGCCCTCATAGAGAATTTTCTCTTCTTCTCTTATCGTAGAAGCTTTATGAAAATCATCCTGCAAGTCTTGCGAAAGCTTATTTTCCTCCGTCAGCACTTCCCGTAAAAGTCTTGTTTCCTCTCTCCGAAAACGTTCTTCCCCATACTGTTTAAAATACTGGGAAATCCGCATGGAAAAGCTTTCTTCCAGTCTTCTATCCAGCTCCACCAAAGGAAGGGAAAGCTTTTGGGAAAGCATCTCCCCTAAGGTTGTTTTTCCGCTTCCCATAAAACCTATCAGGGCAATGTTTTTTCTTCCCTCCATTTTCCTCCAAAGCTTCATATATTCTTCTATAGCGAACTGGCCGGGAGCGGAGGCGGAAAAGGCCTGCACAAAGCTATGTTTGGAGCCGGAAAGGCTACCTAGCACTCGGGAGCTCTTTCCCATTTCCCCCATAGACATACAGATTAAGTTTCTTTCCGGATGCTTATCCTTCCATTCCCGAGAAGCCAGCATAAGATTCAAAACATCCGATTCCTGTCTTGGCATACAGGCCAATTTCACCGTGTCCGTTCCATAGGAGGCCAGAGCGCTGAGAATCTCTCTACATTCTCCCCGGCCGGGTGTCTTTTGAAAATCATGATAGGAGGCAATACATTTTCCTCCCAGCTGCAAAATCATGGCGTGGCAGTCTAAAAAAGCCTGCCGACCTTTACTGTCCAGCTCCACTTCTAAATCGATAAAATCCGGATAGCCGCTTTCCATAGCCATCATATTCAGTTGAAAATAAGATTTATCATAGGGGAAGAAGCCTCCCTGACGCTCTGTACGAATTGTAAAAATCAGCTTCTTCTCTCCTAAAATTCCCCGAAGCTCCCCAAGAAACTTCCCTAACTTCTCCTCACGTTTTTTCAGACT
>NZ_DBHIGR010000063.1:0-11045 GCF_057249185.1 Oribacterium sp. | reverse complement strand
GCTGATTACCAAGAACAGGTAAAGAAAAGCTACAACTTAATAATACGAGGAGTTAGGAAGGAATAGCAGTAGATGTTTCAAGGCTTTTTTAATTATGATAATGATGTTTGGCGGTTTGTAGGCCGATTGGCGGATATGATGGTTTTGAATCTTTTGTGGATTCTGTTTTCTCTGCCTATTGTAACTCTGGGAGCGTCTACTACGGCTTTATATTACTGTACCATTAAGATTGTGCATGAGGAGGATCGAGGCAATTTCAGGATGTTTATGCATTCCTTTAAACAGAATTTAAAGGAGGGCATCATTCTCTGGATGATTTTACTGCCGATTTTGGTGATTCTTCTCCTGGATCATCGCTTTTTTTCCATGATATTTGCCAATAACACGGCATTACGCTTCCTTTTCCGGGGGATTACGGATGCGCTGCTTTTGCTGTGGCTATTTGTTTTTCTCTACGTCTGGCCCCTGCTTTCCCGCTTTGATAATACCTGGCAAAGAACCTTGATTCATGCCTTACTCATGTCCATCCGCCATCTTCCCTATACCCTTGGCATGATTGCTGCGGATGTATTGCTGGTTGTGGGAAGCTATTTTTTGATTTTATTTATGCCAATGTTTACGCCGGTATTTTTTGTTTTAGGCTACCCTCTGATTGCCTGGATGAATTCCGCCTTTTTTAAACGGATTTTCCGACTCTATGAAAAGAAGGTGGAAGTAAGGGATCCCTTTGAAGAGAGAGTTTACGGAAAGAGAGGAAAGGAAACGGAATCTGCTGAAGAAGCGGAAAAATAAAAAGAATCTGCTGAAGAAGCGGAAAAAATAAAAGGCTTCTCGTATTTCTTCCACAAAAGGGAGGAGGCCGGAGCGTCCTTACGGAAGCTCCGGCCGAGTATTATGAAAAAAATCTTATTTAGTGGATAACGAGCACTTCGTTATCTGTAATGCAGTATAGAAGTCAAGAGTGAATAAACTATGTTTATGCTGTAAACATTGTGCTAACAAAATATGAACGAAGCATGAATGAGGAGAAGAAATGTTATTACAAAGTGAAGTGAAGGAAGAAAGGAACCCTTTTTCGGATTGGCCCAAAAGCTTTTACGAGGAAAGGGATGTGGTCAAGCGCTTTGCCCTGGTGATTGAAAAAATCAAAAGGACAGAGGATATGGAGGAAAAGCTTGTAGAAGGAAAACGCCTGGAAACCCTTCGCTTTCGTTATCCTATTTTGCAAAAGGAAAATTTGGACAAGTTTGTAGAAACACAAAGGGGAAAGCCTTTGCAGATTAAAGACAACTTTATGGCAGCCTGGATGGAAATTTTAATTTCCGGACGAACCGGTATTTCCTTTTGGAATAAAAAGAAAATGCAGAAATGGGTGTCTCAGCAGTTGGACAACTTTCATTTGCCCGAAAAGAAGACCGGGGAAGAACGGAAGAGAGAGGATATTCCCTTAAGTGATGCGGCTATCGTAAATCTTACGCTGCAGAATCTGGATATTCCGGAGATACCGGAGGGACAAAGTCTGGAAAGCACCATGCTGGCCTTCGCCAAAAGTCCGGAGACTCTGGCTTTGGAACAGATGTTGCTTAAACTGGAATGGAAGGCCTTTGCCAAGTTTTGGATGGAAACCTGTATCAAAGACAAGAGCTATTCCTCTACGGTTTTCGGCCTCGTGCGAATGAAGGATGAGACCTTGGCTAAGAAGCTGGCTCAGGAAATCGGGGATGTCTGTGTCTTTATCCCAAGAGCCCTGGGACTTGAGGAGCGGGCGGTACCCCTTAGAAATGCGGTGGTGAAGGCCTATGAGGAAATGATTTATCAGGGCAGAAGCTACTGGGATGCATTGATGGCGGAGAATAAAGCCTAGCAAAACTGGGAACAGAAGATGGCGGAGACTAATGCTTAGCAAAACTGGGAACAGAAGATGCCGGAGAATTAAAGGAGAAAAAAGCAATGATCAAGAAGGCTGTAATATTTGATGCGGACGGAACCCTATGGGACAGTGTGGATTTGGTGGCAAAGGCTTTTACCATCAAATTACAGGACTTTCCGGAGACGAAGGGCATCAGGATTTCTCGGGAGGATCTTCTGCCTTTAATGGGAAAAACCATGGATCAGTTTGCAACAAGCTTGATTCCTCAGGTAGAAGGGAAGAGGGTAGAAGAGATCCTCGGATACTGCATGCAATTTGAAAATTATTATTTGAGTGAGAAAAAGGTACAGTTCTATCCTCATCTGGAGGAGTGTATCGCAGCATTGAAGGCGGCAGAGATTGGTCGATATATCGTTTCCAACTGTCAGTTAGGGTATATTGATGCGGTACTGTATGGAGAGAAGTTCACCCTGGGAAAGACCGGAGACTTTCTGGATATGGAATGTTACGGCAGCAACGGGAAAAAGAAGGCAGAGAATATCCGGATTTTGATGGAGAGAAACCATTTAAATCCGGAGGACTGTGTATATCTTGGGGATACCGCCTTAGACTATAGCTCCGCTACAGAGGCAGGAATTGCCTTTATCCATGCTTCGTATGGCTTTGGAAAGGTGGAGGGGGCAGAAAGAAGTATTTCCGATTTATCGGAGCTGATTCATGTATTACCATTCTCCCTCTAAAAATTCTTTGGTTTCGGGCCGCTCAGGATGAGCAAAAAATGCTTCCTTTTCGCCCCTTTCCCAAAGCTCTCCTTCGTGGAAGAAGCTCCTTCTGCCTTGCTTTCTCCCTCTTTTGCAGTAGTGCTTTCTGCAGCAGTTTCCTTGTCACTTGCTGTCGCAGTGGTGGAAGCCGTGCTTCCCTTTGCACCGCAGGCTACCAGAGAAGAAGCCAGAAGAAGGCTGCCGAGTAGTAAAGATAGTTGTTTTTTCATCATTTTCCTCCCATGGAATTAAAAGAATCCATATTCTAGGCATGAATCCAAGGATTTCAAGCCAAAGAACATGTCGTAGAAACAGTATTATTATGGATAAGATTAGTGAGTAGGTCAAGGGCTGAAAAGCTTGATAAAAAAGAGAAATATTATGAAATGACAGACTTGGAATAATGGAATAATATTCGGCAATATGATACCATGGAGCCATCTTTAGCAAAGGAGGAACTCGCATGTCTATGGTGAAAAAAGATACGATCGAAGCAAAAGGTTTTGCTATTCAAATTTATACTGAAGACTTTAAAAACGACTATATAAGTCTAACGGATATTGCTAAGTATAAAAATACTGATGATCCGAGGTTTGTTATTCAGAACTGGATGAGAAACAGGAATACGTTGGAATTTATTGGGCTATGGGAAGTTCTGAACAATGAAAATTTTAACCGTGTGCAATTCGACACGTTTAGAAATGAGGCAGGACTGAATAGATTTACAATGACACCACAAAAATGGATTGATTCTACAAATGCTATTGGCATAATTTCAAAGTCCGGAAGATATGGCGGAACATATGCACATTATGATCTTGCGATGGAGTTCGCTTCATGGATTTCACCAGAATTTAAGCTTTACATTATCCAAGACTATAAAAGGCTTAAGTCAGATGAAAATTCTAAGCTATCATTAGGTTGGAATCTTAATCGAGAAATTTCTAAGATTAACTATAAAATTCATACAGATGCAATCAAAGAATATCTCTTAAAGGATCTTACCAACGAGCAGTTATCTTATAAATACGCAAGTGAAGCAGATATGCTAAATGTTGCCTTATTTAACAAAAGAGCAAAACAGTGGCGTGAAGAGAATCCGGACCTAAAAGGAAATATGAGAGACTATGCGAGTTTAAATGAATTATTGGTTCTTGCCAATATGGAAAGCTACAATGCAATTCTTATCGGAAAAGGCATGGATCAAAAAGAAAGAATGATAGAGCTAAGGAAGCTTGCAAGAACTCAGCTGATGTCAATTGAAAAGTTGAACAATACAGGAATAAAGAATTTAGAGAATAAGGTCAAAGAAATAGATTAGAAATCTATAAAAATTCCGGTAAATCCATGCTTATACTTTAGAGCGACGAGAAGATACAATATACTCCTGCTCGTCTTCCATTTCATATTCTTTTTATATCCATTTTATATCCCTTGAAGCATACTCATAGAAACGGCATTTTCAATATTCATATTTTCAGAAAAAGTTTTTTCTTTTTTAAGTTTTTTCCTGTGGCACGAAAGGGTATACTGATAAAGTAGCTTTGAGGAGGAAAATATTATGAGAAAAAATCAATTCACAGGAGCTTGTCTTGTAACAACACTCTGTTTAGGACTTGGACTTACAGGCTGTCAGAATAAAGTGGCTACAGAGCAGAAGTCTTCCATGGCAGTTAGTGAAAGTATAGATGCACAGAGTCTTGCAGTAAGTCCGGAAGATGCCGGTGTGTCCATAAATATGGACAGCAATGGAGACAGCTTTAAGCCGGCAGACTATACTTTGCCGGTGAAGGATGAGTATATCTATGAATATCTGGGCTTAAAATTCAAGCTTTCCGAGAAGATTAGGGAAGCCATGAAGGCAAAGGACATCGTGATGCTGGACGATCAAAGCCCCATAGATCAGGAGCTTAAGTACGGATTGTTGAGCTTTAGCAAACTTACAGAAGAGCAGAAAAATGCGGAAGTGGGGAAGATGGGAGACGGCTACGAAAAGTGGCAGGAGAGTCTGGAAAGAATCGGCACCATCGGGATGTTTGAAAAGAGTCTTTCCGAGGAAGAAATCGGAAAGATTACAAAATGCGACAGTCATACTAAGCTGGGAGAGTCCAAAGACGGAAAATACAGCTATTATCTTAGTGTAAATAGTGGAGCTGATGCAGAGACGATAGAGGAATTGAAACAGACGACCGTAGAAATCACGGAGAAAAAAGAACGTCCGGAAAACGGCTTTGTTTTGTCCGAAAAGTCTGACTTGGAAAACACCATGGCTTTTTCCACCGATTCCCAAAATGTAGCTACTGACTTAAGCAATCTTCAGACGATGGACATTGACGGAAAGGAATTCAGCGGAAAGGATTTTTCCGACTATGACCTCACCATGGTCAATGTTTTTGCCACCTGGTGCAGTCCCTGCGTGCAGGAAATTCCGGATCTTGCGGAAATTCAGAAGGAAATGAAGGGCAAGGGTGTCAATATCATTGGGGTGGTAACGGACACGGTGGACCAGACCGGAGAAAATCAGGAGGCTTTGGAGAAAGCGAAGCTGATTCGGGAAAGAAGCAAGGCGGAGTATCCCTTTTTAATTCCGGATAAGAGCAATTTCAACGGCAGACTCAGCGGGATTCAGGCCTTTCCGGAGACGTTCTTTGTGGATAAGAAGGGACAGATTGTAGGAGAGACCTATTCCGGTTCCCACAATAAGAAGGCTTGGTTGGAAATCATTGAAAAGGAACTGGCTAAAGTAAAGCAGTAAAGGCTCACTTTTAATGGAGCTATATAAGTTATACGAAAAGCTACAAAAATCTAGCTTTGGCAAGCTGTGTTGAGGAATGGTGAAATATGAAACAGAAAATTTTAAAGTCCCGGCTGACTTCCCTGATTCTCCTTTGCATGGGCATCGCCATGATCTATGTGGGAGTTCATCGGGGAGAGGCACTGGTGGTAATGAACAAGGCAATCAAAGTATGTATGGAGTGTATCGGCATTGGATAAGTTAAAAGAATTCATCAACGGAAAATCAAAAAAAGATAAATATAAAGCAAGAAACAATGTACGACACATCTTCCAATCCTTTTGGTTCTTGGTGACCAATTCCTTCTTTGAGGGATTTAAAACAGGAAAAATCTATAGCGGAGAATTAAAGAAGCTTTGCGTTCCCGGAATGAATTGCTACTCCTGTCCGGGGGCCAAGGGTTCTTGCCCCATCGGTGCCTTGCAGGCGGTGATTGGCAGCCCGAATTACAAGTTCAGCTACTATGTGGTGGGCTTTCTATTTTTTGTGGGAGCGCTGATAGGAAGAGGGGTTTGCGGATACCTCTGCCCCTTTGGGCTGGTGCAAGATTTACTGCATAAGATTCCCTTTGTGAAGAAGATAGAGACCTTTAAGTGGGACAAGCCTTTACGAAAGGCAAAGTATCTCATCTTACTTGTTTTCGTTATTCTCCTTCCTCTGTTTTTGGTGGATATTATAGGACAGGGAGCACCTTATTTTTGTAAACTGATTTGCCCTGTGGGAATGCTGGAGGGAGGAATTCCTCTGGTGTGGATGAACACTAGTATGCGGGGAGCCGTAGGCTTTCTCTATGCATGGAAGGGCTTGATTTTGCTTCTTACTATCCTCCTTTCCATAATCATTTACCGCCCCTTCTGTAAGTATATCTGTCCCTTGGGCGCGATTTATTCGCTATTTAATTCCGTGTCTTTTTTCCGTTATACTTTGGATCATCAGAAGTGCATCCACTGCGGAAGATGTAAGGCGGTTTGCGAGATGCAATGTGATCCAGTACAAAACTGCAATGATTTGGAGTGTATCCGTTGCGGAAAATGTAAGAATGCCTGCCCGGTGGATGCTATTGCCTGTGGGGTCACAAATGTGGACGTACCCGAAGAAGTAAAGGCGAAGGCCTAGGGAAGAAACTCAATCCATGGATTCGAAAGGATAGCCGAAGAAACTCAATCCATGGATTCGAAAGGATAGCTGAAGGAAATCAATCCAAGGATTCGAAGGGGATAGTGGAGGCGATATGTTTATTTTGGAATTAAATCAGGAAGGCCTTGGGATGGAAATCGGCTCATTCCAAACGCTGGAAGAGGGAAGAGCCTTTATTTCCCAAGTGGAAAGCTATCAATATAAGGAAGAAGAGGGATTTGTCTATGAAACGCTGGACATTCGGAAGCTTCCGGAGTATATGGAGCTTCAATACAACGGACATATTGTTCCTCTTACGAAATTTATGTTTACCGGAGAAGGAGAGATAGACATTTTCTGGAAAGAGCTACCGGACTTAAGTGCTCCCGGGAAGGGCATGGTGGAGGGAGCAACCAGAGTGGACGCCTACTCCATTGAGAACCGGGATCTGAAGGACTATATTGCAAGACGGGAAAGTCAGTACCGAAAAGCCAAAGCATTTTTAGAAGCAAAGGGCTATGAGGCGGAGAGAGCCTACTTCGGTTCGGAAGATGGGGAAGCGGTGCTCTATAGAAAAAAGGGAAGTGAAGACTGGCATTTTCTTACCCACATGGACCCCGGTTTTAATGAGGAAGAGGATTTCCAAAGCCTTTTGGAGTAGGAGGAAATCTTCGAAAAGGCAGAAGAAAGCTCCACGTAAATTGCGCTATGTGGAACTGTGCATTTGTAGCTTTGTGGAACTGCGTATATTTCTTGCACTTTTCCCCTTTAAGCTTTATAATCAAGAAACGCTCTATGATTAGGAGCTTTTTTTGTGGAAAAATTTAGAGCGAGACGAAAAAATTTGAGGTTTAAAATGAATGAAGTATTCGTCATGAAAGGGGGCAATCCCCTTCGTGGAGAGGTAGTCATCAGCGGGGCAAAGAATGCAGCACTGGGTATCGTGGCAGGAGCCCTTCTTACCGACGAAGAAGTAATTATAGAGAATCTTCCCGATGTTCGAGATATAAATGTTATGCTGGAGGCTTTAAAGGCCATCGGAGCGAAGGTGCACCGCATAGAAAGTCATGTGGTGTCTATTCAGGCGGATCAGTTGTCTATGAAAAGCGTAGATGACGATGCGATTCGCCGTATTCGTGCGTCTTATTATTTTATCGGGGCACTTCTGGGAAAATACCACCAGGCCAAGGTGGCCTTACCCGGCGGCTGTGCCATCGGGGAAAGACCCATTGACCAGCATATTAAAGGCTTTACCGCCTTGGGAGCCGAGGTGGAAATTTCGGATGGCTATTTTGTAGCGAAGGCGGAGGAACTTGTAGGACAGCATATCTATCTGGATGTGGTGTCCGTAGGGGCAACCATTAACCTGATGCTGGCTGCGGTTTTGGCAGATGGTCAGACGATTATTGAAAATGTGGCCAAGGAGCCTCATATCGTAGACGTAGCCAATTTCTTGAACAGTATGGGGGCGAATATTCGCGGAGCCGGAACGGATACCATTCGTATTCGAGGGGTGGAGCGTTTGCACGGAACCACTTATGGGGTAATTCCGGATCAGATTGAAGCCGGTACCTTTATGTGTGCAGCAGCCGTTACCCGAGGAAATATTTTGATTAAAAATATCATTCCCAAGCACATGGAATCCATTGCCGCCAAGCTTCGGGATATGGGAAATACCGTCTATGAAGGAGACGAGGAAATTCAGGTCATCGGAGGAGAAAAGCAGAGGGGAACCAAGATTAAGACCCTTCCCTACCCGGGATTTCCTACGGATATGCAACCCCAGATTGCGGTTACTCTGGCATTGTCAGAGGGTAAATCCACCGTTACCGAGTCGATTTTTGAAAATCGTTTCTTATATGTAGAGGAATTAAAGAAAATGGGGGCGGATATCACTGTAGAAGATAGAGTGGCAACCATTTTGGGAAAAGAAAAATTACAGGGAGCAACCCTACATGCCTTGGATTTACGTGCCGGAGCCGCTCTGGTTCTGGCCGGCCTTGCCGCAGAAGGAATCACTGTGCTGGAAGACATAGGATATATTAGAAGAGGCTATGAGTTCTTCGAAAAGAAGCTGATGAACTTAGGAGCCAAAATCATTTTAGCGAAAACGGAAGAAGAAGTGGAAGCCTTCCGAAGAGAAGCATAATCACAGGAGTCGGTAAAGATATAGAAAGCTGTATGAACACTATTCTGTCTTTACCGCCTCCTGTTATTTTTATGCTTTTTCGGAAGAATTAGCTCTCTTTGGAAGGCTTACTTTCCGGAGGAAGTCTTCCGTAATGGTTTTGTAGGAAATCCGGGAGGGAAAAGAAAAAAGTTCTACGCCGGATTATGCTATAGTAAGGGCAAAAAGAAAAATAGGAGAAGAGAGACGATGGAGAGAAATTTTACAAACATGATACCGCTCGCGCCATTAGCGATACTCGGTAAGAATAAAAATACTAGGAATAGCCTGGGAGGAAGCCTGCTACAAAGCTTGGCTTTTCTGCTTTTTACACTTCTTTTTTCCCTGAGCTTTTTTGCAGGAAATTCCGCCTATGCTTCAAACATTGCGGGACCCGGTGTGAAAAGCCTTTCCTCTCAAAAAGAGTTAAGGGCGGTTTGGTTTTCTTATCTGGACTGGATGAATATGCCGAAGGAAGAGCAGGCCTTTCGGGCAGAGGCAGCCAAGGTCATGGACAATCTGCAGAAGAACGGTTTTCAGACTCTCTTCCTCCATGTGCACAGCCATTCCGACAGCTACGGGAAGAAAATGACGGTTTTCCCCTATTCCAAATTTATGCCGGGAAATGGCAGCTTCGACCCCTTGGAGATTATGATTTCCGAGGCAAAGAAAAAGGGCATTTCCGTCCATGCCTGGTTTAATCCCTACCGTGTCAGCAGTTCCATGTCCAAGTGGGAAAATATTCCCGAAGACAGCATTGTGAAAAAATGGAGCAAAACCTCCGGAGAAGAAAGAAATGTGCTTCTTCATGAGGGGCAGTATTATATCAATCCCTCCAGGGCGGCAGGAAGAGAGGCACTTCTGGCCTCTATTAAAGAGCTTTTGGATAATTACGCCGTGGACGGCATTCATTTTGACGATTATTTCTATCCCAGAGTTTCCTTGACAGAAGAGGGCAAACGCTTTGATGAGCCGGAGTATGAGGAGGCGAAAAGACAGGGAGAGACAGGGAGCTTAACAGAATACCGGAGAAATCAGGTTTCTTTATTGTTAAAGCAGGTACATAGCCTGTGTAAAGAAAGAGGAGTGGTCTTCGGTGTAAGCCCGGTGCCAAATCTGCAAAGTCTTCGTTCTTCGGTGGCGTATTTCCTGGATGTGGACAAAATTATGGCCTCCAAGGACTATATTGATTACATCATGCCCCAGATGTATCACGGCTTTAGGGCGAAAAACGGAAAAGGGCAGGAAGCTCCCCATGCTTATATGCGAAGCCTTGGAGACTGGGTGAACTTAACAAATTCCACTGGAAATCAGGTGGAACTCATGCTAGGCTTAGGACTGTACCGAGCAGGAAGCACCGTTTGGGACGGAAATCCTGTATCGGAGTGGTTTACGGAAAGTGATATTTTAAAAAGACAGGTGGAAGAAGCCAGAAAAACAGGCATTGTAAAAGGCTATGCAGTCTTTGCCTATCAGAATCTTTTAGAAGAAAGAGCCCAAAGAGAGCTTGGAAATTTGAGAAGCGTATTTCAAAACTAGTATCTGGAATACTGTAGGATTTTACAAGAGTATGAAAGTCAGGCAAAAGTCAGTTCTGTTTGTTTTTGAGCTTCAGGATAGTAATGTCTACATCTGAAATATCACATGGAAAGTAAAAGCAAAGTTAAGTCACTGTTTTGTAGGATAAAGGAAATGCCAAAAGGGGAGGAATGAAAATGAAGATTGCAATGGGAAATGATCATGCCGCTGTAGAGATGAAGATGGAGCTTAAGGCATATCTGGAGGAGCAGGGAATCGAGATTATCAATGTGGGAACTGATACTTCGGAACGCTATGATTATCCCTTGGCAGGCTATCAGGTAGCCAAGCTTGTGCAGGAGGGAAAGGCAGACTTCGGCATCGCCATTTGCGGAACGGGAGTGGGCATTTCCTTAGCAGCCAATAAAGTTCCCGGCATTCGGGCATTCCCCTGTTCCGAGCCTTATTCCGCAGCCATGGGAAGAAGACACAACAATGCCAATGTACTCTGCCTTGGTGCCAGAGTAGTAGGTGTTGAGCTTGCAAAGATGATTGTGGACAGCTTCCTTTTGGCAGAATTTGAAGGGGGAAGACACGCAGATAGAGTAGCCCTGATTTCCGAAATCGAAGAGGATGCAGAAGGGTTCAAAAAGAGGATGTAGGAGTATATTTAGCTTCTTTTTCCTACAGTATAGGTCTTAAACCGGAGCACGCTCTCGCTAACTTCGCCCTGCTGAGCAGTGGTTTAGGTTAACCACTGCTCACTTTGCTTGTGCGCCTAGCGGCGCACGTTTCTAACGGGTTAAAGTCCCGAATCCG
>NZ_DBHIGR010000062.1:0-11118 GCF_057249185.1 Oribacterium sp. | reverse complement strand
AACCAACGACTGCAGGCGTCAAAGGCCTGTGCCTTACCGCTTGGCGATGGCCCTATGAGATAAGAACCTCGTGCGAGAAAAATAGGGTGGCCACCGGGAGTCGAACCCGGGACCTCCAGAACCACAATCTGGCGCGATAACCAACTACGCTATGGCCACCATGCTATTCTCGCAAAATGATCCAGAAGGGATTCGAACCCCCGACCCACGGCTTAGAAGGCCGTTGCTCTATCCAGCTGAGCTACTGAATCATTTCGCATTTTGTGCGACTCTCATATATTAGCGAATCCCCAATGCTTTGTCAAGAAAAAAATTTCGCTGTTTACAAAGGCTTATTCTCTGCTTGAATTTTAAAAAAGGGGCGGTACAAAATTAAAGTACTAAAGAGATTTTCGGCAATATAGGTCTGAATGTGGCGAAGCTAGCGAGAGCGTGCCCCAAGTTCAGACCTATATTGCTTAGAAAATTTATTTCTTTACAAAACAGCAAAGCTTTAGTGACTTAATTCATAGGCCTCCAGGCAGTTCTTTGTAATCAAAGCAAAATCCTTGGTCTCCAAAAACTCCTTTTTGCACAGCCAGGTTCCTCCCACACAGAGCACCTTGGAGAAGGAAAGATATTCTCCGATGTTCTGAAGGTTCACTCCGCCAGTGGGCATGAAATACAGATTCTGGAACACTGCGGCATAGCTCTTGATGGTCTGTACGCCGCCAAACTGTCCTGCGGGGAAGAACTTCACCACAGGAATATCATAAGACATGGCCATGCTGATTTCCGTAGGAGTCAAAACGCCGGGACAATAGGGAATTTCTCTCTCTCTGCAAAAAGCTGCCACTTCATGGGAAAAGGAAGGACTTACAATAAACTTGGCACCGGCTTCCACAGCATCTTTACACTGCTGCAGGGTAATCACCGTTCCCGCACCCACATATAAATCCGGATATTCCTTTACCATTAGCGCGATGGATTCCTTTGCTGCCGCCGTACGGAAGGTGACCTCCGCCACCGGAAGTTTTCCCTCCAACAAAGCCTTTCCCAGAGGAATGGCGTCATTTTTATCCTCAATTACCAAAACCGGACAAATCCGAATTCCCTTCATTCTCTCCACAAATTCTGCCATGTACATTATTTTATCCTCCTAAATTTTATGCATTTCCACTCTAATATTTCCTTTTTGGTCCAAAAACAGCAGGCTATAGCATGGTCTTCTATCCTCTTGTCTGGGAAAGCTGATGGATCCCGGATTGATACAATGCACCCCGTTCACCACTTTGTTACAGGGTTTATGGGTATGTCCGAAGAATGCCATACTGCAATTTCTGTCTCTTGCCTCTTCCGAAAGACGCTCCAAGCCGAAGTTTACCCCATAGAGATGGCCGTGGGTCAAAAAGCATCGTTCTTTTCCGATACGAACTTCCACGTCCTTGGGCAAATAGGAAAAAAAGTCATTGTTTCCCTGTACAAAATAGGACTCACAGCCCTTAGGCAAAAGCGCCTGTACCTCTCCTTCTCCCTCCGAATCCCCCAGATGAATACACATGGATATATCCGGATGCAGACGAAGAACCTTTTCCACATAGTCCAGTCTTCTATGGTTATCGGAAAATACCAAAATCTTTTCCTCCGAAGAAGGATCGATTCTGCCGGCTATCTTAGTCTTCGCTTCCCGAGCAGCTTCCTGTCCCTTTTCGACAACTTCCTGTCTCTTTTCGGCATCCTCCTCTTTTTCCGGCTTTTCCCCGGATTCTTTCTCCGCCTTGTGCTCCGCCTTTGCTTCCTTGCCTTTTCCCGACTGCTCCTGCCCTGCTTTCGAAAAGCGGGCAGAATCTCTTTTTTCCTGCTCTTCCTGAATCATTCTTTCCATCTTTCGAAGAGCCTTTCCCCTATGGGAAACCTGGTTCTTCTCTTCTCTGGAAAGCTCAGCAGCGGTTTTTCTGTATTCCGGAAGGTAGAAAATGGGGTCATAGCCGAAGCCCTCTTCTCCACCGGGCTCTTTTGCAATTTCTCCCGTGCATCTGGCTTCCGTTTGCAAAAGCTTTCCATCCGCAAAAATCGCAACAATGGCGCAGCTAAAGTAGGCCATTCTGCTTTTACTGCTGCTTTCTTCCATCATGGCCAGGATACGACGATTCTTTTCGGGATAGGGTGTATCCACCCCCAAAAATCGGGCTGAATATATTCCGGGACCAAAGGACAGGGCTTCAATGGATAGGCCGGAATCATCCGCCATAACCAGGTCATCTTCCTCTAAAAGTCCCTGTGCTTTGGCAAAGTTATATAGGGCTCTGGCCTTGATTTCCGCATTTTCCAGAAAACTTGTCCCGTTTTCCTCTACCTCCTGATCCATGCCTAAATCTTTGGCACAGAGAATGGTTCCGGGGAAATTAGACAGAATCTCCTGAATTTCTCTTAACTTGTGTTGATTATGGGTGGCAAATAAAATCCGCATTATTTTCTCCCTTTACCATTGTACTGGTAAAAATAGGTTTTCATCATACCGTTGTAAAGCTTTCTGTTTTTATCCGCCTTCCCAAGGTATTTCTCCGCCTGCTCGTAAGCGGTGATTAAGCAAAGTCGCCAATCATCCAGATCTTCATAAGCCTCTCTAAGCTCCGTATATAACAGCGGCAGATTTCTCTTATCCTCGATTCGCTCTCCGTAGGGAGGATTGGTTAAAATCAAGCCTCCTCGCTTACCGTGGGACATCTTCCCCACTTCTCTTTCCTGAAAATGGATAAGCTTTCCAACCCCTGCCCGCTCCGCATTTTCACGGCAAACCGGAATCATGGCAGGATCTATATCATAGCCCTGAATATCCACCATTTTTCCATAGGAATTCTTCTTAGTTTCTAATAGGCTACGGTCAATTTCATCCCCTGCCTCCTCCAAAGCATAGTCCCATTCCTTTTTAGGAATCAGGTTTTCCCAGGCTTCCGCCGTAAAATGTCTATGCATTCCGGGAGCAATCTTTGCCGCAATCATAGCCGCCTCTATGGGAAAGGTTCCTGCACCGCACATGGGATCCACAAAGGGGGCATCCTCTCTCCATTTGCTAAGGAGAATCAGGGAGGCAGCCAAGGTTTCCTTAATGGGCGCCTTTCCCATTTTTAAACGATAGCCTCTTTTATGCAGAGAGTCTCCACTGGTGTCCAAACAGAGTAAAACCTCATCCTTATACAGAGAAACACGAAAGGGGTACTTGGCTCCGTGCTCCTCAAAAAAACTCTGATGATAGTAGGATGCCATCCGGTCAACCATGGCTTTCTTCATTACGGACTGAATATCTCTGGGCGAAAACAGCTTGGATTTCACGGAGCTTGCCTTGGTCACCCAGAAGGAGGCATCCTTTGGCAGATACTCTTCCAACGGAAGAGCCTTAGTCCCCTGAAACAAATCCTCGTAGGATTCCGCATGGAAGGAGCCCAGCTTTAATAAAACTCTTTCCCCTGTTCTCAGGAAAATGTTGGCACGGACGATAGCCTCCGCATCTCCGATAAAATGCACCTTTCCGTCGCTAACGGTATGCACATCATAACCCAAATCCTGAATTTCTTTTTTACAGACTGCTTCCAGTCCAAAGTGGCAGGGTACCACCAGTTCCATTCTTTGCATCTTCCCTCCTATCGAAAAAGGTATGCCAAAATCCAAAGGATTACCGCCACCGCAAGTACAGGGAGTAAAATCGGTGCCAAAGCGGAAATGATTCCCGCAAAAACCGCGATAATTCCCCCGATAATCAGGAAGAAAATCACGAGAGAAATCAAACAGCCTAAGGGACTGACAGGAATGATACGGGGTCCTCCTGCATTTCCAAAGGCCGACTGTCTATCCTGCCGAATATCCTCTTCTTTATATTGGGTATAGTCTGTCTTTTCCCTAAAGGATTGAGACTGTCTGCTATCTTCTTCCGCTCCCTTATATTGTAAATCCTCTTCGTCGGAGGCATAGTTAATCTCACTTTCCGCATAACGAAAAGGAGTGCTTCTGGCTACATGATCTCCTCCCGCCTCTGCAGCATCAATAATGCTTTTTGCCAAAAGCCTTGGCTCAGAAAGGGAAGCAATAACTTCTTCCTCGGTTTTTCCACCCCGCACTTCCGTCAGGATGTACTCTTCATAAAAACGTTGTTGCTCCAGAATAACTTGTTCCGAAACATTTTGCTTTAATTCTAAAACCAGTTCCCGAATAAATTCCTCTTTCCTCACCTATTCCTCCTAAAACTCAGCCAAATCCCGGGCTGAGCATATCTTTATCTTTAGCTTAGCTCCATTTCCCTTTTAAAAGTCCGGAAGACACGGAAATATTCTCGAAGCTATACGCTGCACTTACTCTTCTGTAATGGCAATATGCAAATCCTTTAACTGCTGGGGATCAAAGACCTCTGCCGGTGCATCCATCATCGCATCGGAACCATCCTTACCCTTTGGAAAAGCAATAACATCGCGGATGCTTTCCGCTCCCACCATCCACATCGCTAAACGATCTAAGCCGTAAGCAAGACCGGCATGGGGAGGTACACCGTACTGAAAGGCTTCCAATAAGAAACCGAACTGCTCAGTGGCTCTTTCCTTCGTGAAGCCCAGCTTTTCCAACATTTTCTCCTGCACATGAGACTGGTGAATTCTGACAGAACCGCCACCCAGCTCCGTTCCGTTTAAAACAATATCATAGGCCTTGGCTCTAACCTTGGACAAATCCTCTTCATCCACCAAGGGAAGGTCTTCTTCCATAGGCATGGTGAAGGGGTGATGCATGGCCTGATATCTTCCCAGCTCCTCGGAGTATTCGAACATGGGGAACTCTGTAACCCAGAGGAACTTCCACTGTCCCTTCTGAATCAAGTCCAGATCCTTTCCTAAAGCAAGGCGCAAAGCCCCAAGGCTGTTCCATACCACCTGCTTCTTTTCATCGGATACCAGGAAAAGAAGGTCTCCCTGCTCTAAACCTGTAGCCTCTGTTAATCGCTTAATATCCTCCTCGGACATAAACTTGGCGAAAGAAGATTTTACAGAACCATCCTCTGCATAGCCAAACCACGCCAAGCCCTTAGCCTGATAGCCCTTTACCAGCTCCACATAGCTGTCAATCTTCTTTCTGGGCATGGACGCATGTCCCTTTAAAAGAATTCCCTTGACCTTACCGCCATTTTCCACGCACTGACTGAAAACGGAGAAGCCACAGCCCCGAACCGCTTCGGTACACTCCAGTAAGGGCAGGTCAAAACGAAGATCCGGCTTATCGGAACCGTAATTTTCCATAGCATCAATCCAGGTCATTCTCTGTAAAGGAAGAGCAATGTCAACCTGACAGATTTCCTTGAAAATATACTGTAAAAGTCTTTCATTTACTTCCAGCACATCTTCCATATCCACGAAGGACAGCTCCATATCCACCTGGGTAAACTCAGGCTGACGATCCGCTCTTAAATCCTCATCACGATAGCATCTTGCCAGCTGGAAATAACGATCCATACCGGAAACCATTAAGAGCTGCTTTAAAAGCTGAGGAGACTGGGGCAGAGCATAGAAGGAGCCCTGATGCAGTCGGGACGGTACCAGGAAGTCTCTGGCTCCCTCGGGAGTGGACTTAATCAGTGTAGGCGTTTCAATCTCCAAGAATCCTTCCCTGGACAAAAAGGCACGAATCAACTGGGAAAGTCTGGCCCTTGTCATAATTCTCTTCGCCAAATCCGGTCTTCTCAAATCCAGATAACGGTACTTTAATCGTAAGTCTTCCTTGGTTTTACTGTCTTCTTCAATGGGGAAGGGAGGAGTCTCCGCCTCTGCCAGGATTCTCAAGCTTTTTGCTACCAGCTCCACAGCTCCTGTAGCAAGGCTGGCATTGGCATCCTTGCCTCTGCTTCGAAGCTCTCCTTCTACCGCAATAACAAACTCCGCTCTTAGCTTGGAAGCCTTTTCAAAAACCTCTGCACCGCATTCATTTTCCTCAAAAAGAATCTGTAGGATTCCGGAACGGTCTCTAAGGTCTGTAAAAATAAGACCTCCCTTATTTCTGGACTTCTGTACCCAGCCCATCATGCAGACCGTTTTTCCGATATACTCCTCTCCCAATTCTCCGCATCTTGCGGTTCTGTGTAAACCTCTCATTGACTCAGCCATAATTCACCCTCTAATCTTTCTTTTAACTCTCGCTTTTCAAACTTTTTTATGGAAATATTCCACAGGATAGAGAGATACTATCTAAAAAATACTATTTTTATAGATAGAAAGTACCTTGTTTATAGAAAAATCCTATCCCCAGATTTCTCTTTTTTAACTTTTGGAAAAATATTCTATAAACTCGCTGTAGCCTTCCTTGCTCAGCTGCTCCTTCTGGAATTTCTTATTTTTATTCATTTGGGAAAGCAATACCACTTCTCCCTTGGCTCTTCTGTCCATAGCATCCAGCAGAGCCTTCTTCAGCTCCTCTTCCTGCAAATCCTTTTCCAAAAGAATCGCCTTCTTCTCCATCCTAACTTCCGAAGCCTCCCCTTCCATAAGAATGGTGATGATTCGCTCAAAACCGATGGAAAATCCCACCGCAGGGGTATCGATGCCGGTAAACTTTCCTACCATCTTGTCATAACGACCGCCTCCGCCGATAGATCCGGAAAATAATGTGGAACGCACTTCGAAAATCGGTCCGGTATAATAGCCCATGCCTCGCACAAGACTGGGATCAAAACGAAGAGGAATCTTTCCCTTTCCGGAGATTTCCACCAAATCCATAATCTTATAAAGGTTTTGGCAAATACCTTCCTCTAAAACATCCTTTAGCTTTTCCCCAAGAGAAAGGAGGTCTTCCTTCTTTCCGGAAACCTGATCCAAAAGCTCGGTATAACGGGAAATCTGCTCCTCGGAATAGCCAAGACCTGCCAGTTCCCCCTTTACCCCGTCTCTTCCAATCTTATCTTCCTTATCCAGGATAATGGAAATCTGTTCAAAATCCCCCTCCGGAAATCCTGCATAGCGCTGCATTGCTTTCAGAATTTCTCTGTCATTTACCACGATATAGAAGGGATACTGTTCTCCAAAACCGATTTCCTGTAGCAGGGTTCCCATAGCCAAAAGCAAATCTATCTCCGAAAGGAAGGAAGAATCTCCGAAAATATCAATATCGCATTGCCAAAACTCCCGAAATCTTCCCTTTTGAGGACGATCAGCCCTGAATACAGGTCCAATCTGTAAGGCCTTAAAGGGACTGGGGAGCTTCGCCTGATTCTCCGCATAAAAACGGGAAAGAGGCAGGGTCAAGTCATACCGAAGCCCTGCATCGGAAAGGGCCTCAAAATCCCCCTTCTCAATGGCTTCCTTCAGCTTCTCCCCTCGCTTCTCCACCTTAAAAATCAGCTTTTCATTGTCTCCTCCCTGCTTACTGAGAAGATTTTCCAAATGCTCTACGATGGGGGTTTCAATCTCCGTAAAGCCAAAGCGTCCGTAAACCCGTCTGATTGCGGAAAGAATTCTCTGCCGGATGGCCATCTCCTCCGGTAAAATATCCTTCATTCCTGTTACAGCTTTTTTCTTCAATGCCATAATTCCTACTTTCTGTTCTCTAAATACTTCTGAAAATCCTCATCAATATCCAGGGTAGCAAAATAATCCGTATCCCTCTGGGCTCTTCTGATACACTTTACCGTGCCGTCTTCTTTTAAGAGAAGTTCTGCACACCAGAGCTTTCCGTTGTAATTGTATCCCATGGCAAAACCGTGGGCTCCCGCATCGTGGAAGAAAAGATAGTCTCCCTTTTCCAGTACCGGTAGCTCTCTGTTTTTCGCAAACTTATCATTATTTTCACAAAGAGAACCGACCACATCATAGGTCTTTGTCTCTTTTTCCTCTTCTTTTCCCAGCACCGTAATATGATGATAAGCATCATAAATAGCCGGACGCATCAGATTCGCCGCACAGGCATCCACCCCTGCATAGTGTCTGTAGGTCTCCTTAAAATGTATCACCTTGGTAATCAAAGCCCCGTAGGGTGCCAGCATAAAACGTCCCAGCTCCGTGCAAAGACGGATATGTCCAAGACCGTTCGGTACTAAAATTTCTTCAAAAACCTCCTTAACCCCCTGTCCAATCAGGAGAATATCATTGGGTTCCTGCTCCGGACGATAGGGAATGCCGATTCCTCCGGAAAGATTGACAAAATCCAGAGAAATCCCAAGCTCCTTCTTAATTCGTACCACCAACTGAAAAAGCTGTCTTGCCAAAACCGGGTAATACTCATTGCTTACAGTATTGGAGGCAAGAAAAGCATGGATTCCGAAATGTTCTACACCCTTTTCCTTTAAAATTTTATAGCCCTCCAGAATCTGAGCCTCCGTCATACCGAACTTGGCTTCTTCCGGATTATCCATAATAGTATTGGCAATTTTAAAATAGCCTCCGGGATTAAAACGCAAACTCATGGTTTTGGGCAGGGTTCCCAGGGTTTCTTCCACTTCCGCAATATTGGAAAAATCATCCAAGTTAATGATTCCTCCCAGCTCCCTGGCAAAGATATATTCCTCTTCCGGAGTATCATTAGAGGAAAACATAATTTCTTGTCCTTTGAAACCGCAAGCCTCGGCCATGGTCAATTCCACTTTAGAGGAACAGTCTACCCCGCACCCTTCTTCCTTTAAAATCCGTAAAATAGCAGTATTGGGGGTTGCCTTAATGGCAAAGTACTCTTTAAAGCCCGGATTCCAGGAGAAGGCCTTATACAGCTTTCGGGCAGTTTCCCGAATTCCCTTTTCGTCATACAGATAAAAAGGTGTGGGATATTCCTTGGCGATTGCTTCTACTTGTTCTTTACTTACATACGCATTTTTCATCTTTTCTCCTACTCCATACATCCTACTTTATCAATTTCGAAAAATGAGATACTCATTAAAAATAAAAAAAGTCCCTTCCTATCTTAAACATAAGGAAGGGACTTTTCAAGTGAGAATCCTGTGAAATCTTATTTAGGAACAACCATAACCCGCATAATATTTGTGCTGTTGGCAACCTGCTGCTTTAAGAGACGATTGAGTACTCCTGCAGTAATGATGCAAAGGTCTCCGGAATCCACATAGCCCATGCTCTTCAGCTCTTCTAAAGAACTTTCAAACAACTCGTCGGTGGTTTCCGCACGTCTTGCCCAAACCGGAGTTACTCCCCAGTACAGCATCATCTGTCTGGTGGTTACCTGACTGGGAGAAAGAGCGAAGATATTCGTTCTGGGACGATATTTGGCAATCATGGAGGCGGTAATTCCGGTAAGTGTGGGTGCAACGATTGCCTTGGCATGAAGCTCGTGGGCAGTGGTTACAGAAGCCGCACAAACCGCATTGCCGATGCTCTCATATACGGTTCTCTCCACAAGTCTTGTCTTAAACTGCTTATAATCCAAAAACTGCTCGGAATATTCCACGATGGAAGCCATGGTCTCCGCAGCCTCTACGGGATACTTACCGTTAGCGGTTTCTCCGGAGAGCATCACTGCATCCGTACCGTTTTCTACTGCATTGGCCACATCGGTAACCTCCGCTCTGGTAGGTCTTGGATTTCTAATCATGGAATCCAGCATCTGGGTCGCGGTAATAACCAGTTTTCCGTGGAAATTACATTTTTCGATAATCTCCTTCTGCAAATGAGGAAGACGGCGAGCTTCCACTTCTACGCCCAAGTCTCCTCTTGCCACCATGATTCCGTCTGCCTCATCAATGATGGAATCCAGGTTATCCAATCCCTCCTGGGACTCAATCTTGGCAATAATCTTCATCTGAGAGCCGGCCTCATCCAAGAGAGCACGAATCTGACGAATGGCATCTGCGGAACGTACAAAGGAAGCGGCAATGAAATCAAACTCCTCGGAAATACCGAAACGAATGTCCTCGATATCCTTTTCCGTAATAGAAGGAAGCTGAATAGGAACATTGGGTACATTTACACCCTTTCTTTCCCCAAGCTCTCCTCCGTTAGTTACCTTACAATGAATTTCCTGTCCGTTAACGGAAAGCACCTCTAAACCGATTAAACCGTCATCAATCAAAATCACATTTCCGGGCTTTACATCTTCATGAAGGTGCTCGTAGTTGATATAAATTTTCTGCTTTGTGCCAACGACTTCCTCGGTGGTCAGGGTAATCTCATCTCCCTCTTGAAGGGTAATCTTATTGCCTCCCTCCAAAACACCGGTACGGATTTCCGGTCCCTTGGTGTCCAAAAGAGCGGCAATAGGTCTTCCCACTTCTTTTCTGGCCTTCCGAAGCATTTCCAATCTGCCCAGATGCTCCTCATGATTTCCATGGGAAAAGTTAAAACGAGCCACATCCATGGTCTTTGCCAGCTTAAGCAACAGCTCATAATCATTTTCATTAGGTCCCATGGTACATACAATCTTCGTTCTTCTCATTTTTTTCTCCTTTACTCACTCACTATTTTCCACTCATTTTCAGACTCTACTCTATCACATCGACAAGTTTTGCAAAAAACGTAAGCCTATCGATAACGATTAATGTGAAAGATATTTTTATTGTTTCCCTGATTCTGTAATAGGAAGAACAACAAAACATTGGCAAAAGACAGGAGAATAGAAACCCTCTCTCCCATATTTGGACTGGTCAAAAAGAAAAAGAAATACAGCGCCGTTTCTATTCCCGCCAGGTACATGGCCTTAATCGGAAAAAGGAAGTAAATGTAAAACATAGTATCCGGCAAACTTAAAGCATAGGCCAAGAAAATACTGAAGCTCATGTAGGTGGGATTTAACTGTAAAGACACGCCGGTAAAGAGATAAATCAGGATACCTACCACATTATAAAGGATGATACCGGAGGCAATAAAAAACGTGTAGCGGAAGCTTCCCCAGAGAAATTCCAGCGTTTTTCCGATATTATAGTACACCATAATACCGATAATGGCCCAAAACACGCCGGAAAATCCTCCCCCTGCCGGAAAGTAAAACAAAAATGTAAAAATCCGCCAGATATGTCCATGGAGAATTGCTTCCGGATCCAAATCCATATAATAATAGTAAATTTCCGGTGCCACCACCTGAATCATAAAACCTATACCGTAAATCACACAAATATACTGCATTAAATTCGGAATGGCGAAGCGTCCGAACTTTCTATTTAAACGGTCCAAG
>NZ_DBHIGR010000061.1:0-11285 GCF_057249185.1 Oribacterium sp. | reverse complement strand
ATGAAACCTTCCAAACCTTGCAGGGGCTTTATGCCATCGGTTCCGGAGGCATTTTCGGAAGAGGGCTGGGAGAGAGTATTCAGAAGTTTATTATGCCCGAGTCCCAGAATGATATGATTTTCACCATCATTTGCGAAGAGCTGGGCTTTGTGGGTGGTCTGGGAGTGATGCTGGTCTACGCTCTTATTCTTTTTCGTCTCTATGAGATTGCGAAAAATGCCAGAGACCTTTTCGGTTCTTTGCTGGTTATCGGCGTAATGTCCCATATTGCATTGCAGGCGATTTTAAATATTGCGGTAGCGACAAACTCCATTCCCAACACCGGAATCACCCTCCCCTTTATCAGCTACGGAGGAACCTCCCTTGTGATTTTGCTGGCGGAAATCGGAATTTGCCTGAATGTTTCCTATCAGACTACTTTGGATGAGCCGATTCCTTCTGAAAAATAAGAATAGAAGAAAAATGTGTTTTTTCGGAAACTTAAGAAATAATAGGTGATTGCCGATGTATACTGTAGAAGTAAGGAAGCTTTGGGAGTGATAAGGGAAGATGAACAGAAGAAAAGAACAGAAACAATTAATACATTACGGACTGATTCTTTTTTTTCTTTTGCTACTTTTGCTGATAGTCAGTCTTCGTATTTCGGAAGTAAAAATTTTAGGGAATAAGCAGTACAGCGACAAAGAAATTAAGGCAATGCTCTTTCAGGATGAATGGGATGAGAAATCCGCCTATGCTTTTTTTAAAGAAAAGTTTCGTCCCCATAAGAGCCTTCCCTTTATTGAACGGTATGAAATGCGCTGGAAGAATCCCTGGAGCGTGGAAATTATCATCTATGAAAAAAATATGGTGGGCTATGTGCAATACATGTCCAGCAACTTTTATTTTGACGGAGACGGGGTAGTGGTGGAATCCACCAAGAAAAAAGCTCCAGGAATTCCGGAGGTAAAGGGCTTGAAATTTTCCTCCGTAAGTCTTTACAAGGCTCTTCCGGTGGAAAATAAGGGGGTCTTCCAGGATATTTTGAATCTCAGTGCCTCCCTGCAACAGGAAAAAATCAGCTGCGATTATATTGAATATAGCGGAACCCAGGCCATTATCCATGTGGGAGATATTCGGGTTCTCCTTGGGGGAAATGAGGATATGGAGCAGAAGGTGATGAGCTTAAAGGACATTCTGCCGGCTCTTTCCGGAAGGAAAGGAACCCTGGATTTAAGTGAGTTTAAAGGAAGAAAAGAAAAGGAAGCCTATATCTTTCGAGAAAATAAATAAACTTGTAGGAAGAATTGAACTTGCACTTTCTTTGAAATCTGTGTATCATCCTTAAGGAAAGTCTTTACAAAATACCGAAAATTCTTATAATGATATAGTTAGGATTAATGTGGAGAAGAGTCCGTTCCTAAAAGGAAAAAAGTCATAGATTGAAGGAGGAAGATATGCTGGAAATTAAGCTTCCCGAGTCCGAAGCGGCTGCGAAAATAATTGTTGTGGGAGTTGGTGGTGCCGGAAATAATGCGGTGAATCGCATGGTGGACGAGGGCATTGCCGGAGTAGAATTTATAGGGGTGAATACAGATAAGCAGGCTTTACAGTCCAGTAAGGCTTCTACAGCTATGACCATTGGTGAGAAATTAACTAAGGGATTGGGATGTGGAGGAAAGCCTGAAATCGGTACCAAGGCTGCTGAGGAAAGTGCAGAGGACATTACCGCTGCATTACAGGGCGCAGACATGGTTTTCGTTACCTGCGGAATGGGTGGCGGAACCGGAACCGGTGCAGCTCCTATCATTGCCAGAATTGCAAAGGATATGGGCATTCTTACCGTTGGTGTTGTAACCAAGCCCTTCCGCTTTGAAGCAAAGCAGAGAATGAAGAATGCCATGGAAGGTATTGACGCATTAAAGAATGCAGTAGATACCTTGATTGTAATCCCCAACGATCGTTTGTTGGAGATTGTGGAAAAGAAGACCTCTCTTCCCGAAGCTTTAAAGAAGGCTGACGAAGTATTACAGCAGTCCGTACAGGGAATTACCGACCTGATCAATGTACCCGGACTGATTAACTTGGACTTTGCAGATGTTTCTGCAGTTATGAAGGATAAGGGAATTGCCCATGTGGGTATCGGTAAGGCCAAGGGTGATGACAAGGCTATCGAGGCGGTAAAGATTGCGATTTCTTCTCCGCTTTTGGAGAGCACCATCGAGGGCGCTACCGATGTTATCATCAACATTTCCGGAGACATCAGCCTCATTGAGGCAAATGATGCGGCTTCCTATGTAGAAGAGTTGGTAGGCGAGAATGCCAACATTATCTTCGGTGCTATGTATGATGAGGATAGTCAGGATGAGGTATCCATTACCGTTATTGCTACCGGTATCAAGGAGAGAACCAAGACTGTAGAAACTGTTAGAACAGTCAATACACAGACTCCACAGCTTAATCCATCTGTTGCCAACAATACCGGAACAGGAAGCAATGCTACTCCCGGACTTCCTTCTTTCCTTAGCAATCAAAGACCTGTTGCTCCCGGACTTTCTCAAAGACCGGAGGTGCCTGTAGAGAACAGTCAGGCTAATCTTGGAGGATATACACCGACTCCGCAAGTCAATCTTTCCAGACCTGTAGAGAATACAGAAAGCCAAAGCAGCAGAGTTAGAACAGGAAGAGAAAACAACATCGATCTTCCGGATTTCCTTCGGAGAAGATAAAAGCGGAAAGCAGGCTATGTCCCCAGGGCATAGCCTTTTTTATCGTAATTGTAATAGTTATAAAATATCAATAGGAGAACCATGGCGAATTTAAGAGAAGAAATTGAAAAAAGAAGAACCTTTGCGATTATTTCCCACCCGGACGCAGGAAAAACTACCCTTACGGAGAAGTTTCTTCTCTATGGTGGTGCCATCAATCTGGCAGGAACGGTTAAGGGAAGAAAGTCCGCAAAACATGCGGTTTCCGACTGGATGGAGATTGAGAAGGAAAGAGGAATTTCCGTAACCTCCTCCGTGCTTCAGTTTAACTATGACGGAAAATGCATTAACATCTTGGATACCCCGGGGCACCAGGATTTCTCGGAGGATACCTATAGAACCTTGATGGCGGCAGACAGTGCGGTGATGGTCATTGACGGAGCAAAGGGTGTGGAGCCCCAGACCATTAAGCTCTTTAAGGTATGCGTTATGCGGCATATCCCCATTTTCACCTTCATCAATAAGTTTGATAGAGAGGCCAGAGACCCATACGCTCTTTTGGATGAAATTGAAGAGGTACTGGGAATCCGTACTTGTCCCATTAACTGGCCCATCGGTTGCGGCCATAATTTTAAGGGCGTGTATGACAGAGAAACGGAGCAGGTCAGTCTCTTCCACAGCAATGCGGGAGGAAAGAAGGCGGTAGAGAAGGAAGTTTTTGATTATAAGGATCCGGAGCTTCCCAATCATATTTCTGCAGAATACTTTGAAAAGCTGCAGGAGGACCTGGAGCTTTTGGACGGGGCTGCGGATGCCTTTGACGAGAAGAGAGTGGATGCGGGAGAGCTTACTCCGGTATTCTTCGGCTCCGCCTTAACCAACTTCGGTGTGGAGACCTTCTTACAGCATTTCCTGGCTATGACCAAGTCTCCCCTTCCCAGAAAGTCCGATCAGGGCATGATCGACCCGGTGGAGGAAGCATTTTCCGCCTTTGTCTTTAAGATTCAGGCCAATATGGATCCCAAGCATAGAGACAGAGTGGCCTTTATGCGTATCTGTTCCGGAGAGTTTGATGCAGGCATGGAGGTAAATCATATTCAGGGTGGAAGAAAGGTAAAGCTTTCTCAGCCTACCCAGATGATGGCGGATGAGCGAAAAATCGTGGAAAAGGCTTATGGTGGAGATATTATTGGCGTCTTCGATCCGGGAATCTTTTCCATTGGAGACACCCTGGAGCTTTCCAATAAAAAATTTGTTTATGAAGGAATTCCCACCTTCGCTCCGGAGCATTTTGCCAGAGTGCGGCAGATTGATACCATGAAGAGAAAGCAGTTCCTAAAGGGCGTTTCTCAGATTGCCCAGGAAGGTGCCATTCAGATTTTTCAGGAGTACAACTCCGGTATGGAGGAGATTATTGTAGGCGTTGTAGGCTCCCTGCAATTTGAAGTATTAACCTACCGTTTGAAAAACGAGTATAATGTAGAGGTGCGATTGGAAATGCTTCCCTATGAGCATATTCGCTGGATTGAAAATTATACGGAAATCGATGTTTCCGCCATTTCCGGAACCTCGGATATGAAGCTGGTAAAGGACTTAAAGGATAGACCTTTATTGCTTTTTGCCCATCCCTGGTCCATCGGCATGGTTTTGGATAGAAATGAAAATCTGAAGCTTAGCGAGTTCTCCAGAAATTAAACATAAAAGGAATAACAGGAATAGCAGGAATAACAAGATAATCAGTGCAATAGCCTTAAGGCGGAAAAGTATATTTAACAGTATAGAAGCACAAAGAAAGGAAGGACCTTATGGAAAAGAGCATCAAAACTTGGTTGGCAGAGCATGAAGAGGAATTTGTTAAGGACTTAGGCAGACTGATTGCCATTGATTCCGTTCAGGGAGAGACAAAGCCGGGAGCACCCTTCGGAGAAGGCCCCAAGAAGGCTTTAGAGGAGGCTATGTCCCTTTGTGAGGGCTATGGTTTTTCCGTAAACAATATGGAAAACTATGTGGGAACAGCGGATATGGATGCAAAGCTTCCCAGAAGTCTGGATATCTTGGCACACCTGGATGTGGTTCCTGCGGGAGAAGGCTGGGAGATTACCGAGCCCTTTAAAATGCTGGAAAAGGACGGAGTTGTCTACGGCCGCGGTGTCAGTGACGATAAGGGACCGATGCTTGCAGGACTTTATGCCATGCGTGCGGTAAAAGAACTGGGCTATCCCTTAAAGAAGGGCGTTCGTATGATTATGGGAACCAATGAAGAGACCGGTTCCAAGGATTTAGAGTATTACTATGCCCGGGAGAAGGCCGGAGAGATGAGCTTTACCCCGGATGCGGAGTTCCCCATTATTAACGTGGAAAAGGGACAGTTCAGAGGAACTATTTTCAAGAAGAGAGAGAAGGAGGAGAGCAGTCTTCTTTCCTTAAAGGCGGGAATTGCGGTAAATGCGGTACCCCAGAAGGCTGTACTTGTTTTCTCCGCATTGGGAGAGGATGAATTCCAAAGCGCCAAGCAGGTGGTGGAAGAGCAGTGTCAGGTAAAAATCAGTAAAAACGGCAATGAAGTTACGGTAATAGGAACCTCCGCCCATGCGGCAACCCCTTATCTTGGAAAAAATGCCGGTCTTGCGGCAGTGCTATTTGCCGCAAAGCTTCCGTCCATCGGAACACAGCTGAAGCAGGATTTAGAAAAGCTTACAGAGCTTTTCCCCTACGGAAAGACCGACGGCTCCGGCTTAGGCATCAAGATGGAGGATAAAGAAAGTAAGGATTTAACCTGTACCTTGGATATCTATGCCATTGACGGAGAGGAGCTTCGTTTTACCTATGATTCCCGTGTGCCTATCTGTGCTACGGAGGAGAATTGCGTAAATACCGCAAGGGCAAATGTAGAAGCCAAGGGCTTCCAATTTGAAACCAAGGGAATGATTCCTCCCCACTATGTACCCTCCGATTCCCCCTTTGTACAGAATCTTCTCTCTGTTTACGAGAAGGTAACCGGATTAAAGGGAGAGTGCCTGGCTATCGGTGGCGGTACCTATGTGCATGATGTGGAAAACGGCGTAGCCTTCGGAGCGGTTCTTCCGGATGTGGATACCAGAATGCACGGAGCTGACGAGTGGATTAAGGTAAAGGATCTGCTTTTGGCGGCAGAAATTTACGGAGAGGCAATTTTGGCGCTTTGCCAATAATCCGGCAAAGCACCGAGAATGTTATGGAAGATAAAATGACAGAAACTATTGTGAAGAATGAGGCTCTCTCTGAAGAGAACTATCCGGCGGATGCTTCCGGGGAAGAGCTGAAGAATGAAAATATTATAGAAATCAAAGGACTTGGCAAAACCTTTAAAACCGATGGTGAGGACTTTGTGGCACTGGATCAGATTGATTTGTCCATCCGGAGAGGAAGCATTCAGGGCATTATCGGACTTTCCGGTGCCGGAAAATCCACCTTGGTCCGTTGTATCAACTACTTGGAAAAGCCCAGTAGTGGACAGATTTATTTCCAGGGGCAGAGCCTGGGCTCCATGAAGCAAAGGGAAATTCTTGCCATGCGGCAGAACATGGGCATGATTTTCCAGCAGTTTAATCTTCTTGAGCAGAGAAATTTGTTGAAAAATGTCAGCTACCCCCTGGAAATTTCCCATAAAGGCGGTCCTATTTCCTACGTTAAGAAAAGGAAGGCAAGACTGGAGAGGGCGAAGGAGCTTTTGGCGATGGTGGGTTTAGAGGGAAGGGAGTACAGTCACCCTTCCCAGCTTTCCGGAGGACAGAAGCAAAGAGTAGCTATCGCCAGAGCCTTGGCGACAAAACCGGAGGTGTTGCTCTGTGATGAGGCGACCTCTGCCCTGGATCCTAAAACTACAGAGCAGATTCTGGAATTGCTGAAGAAGATCAATCGGGAGATGGGGGTGACCATTATTTTGATTACCCACCAGATGTCTGTGATTGAAGCCATTTGTGATGAGGTGGCCATTATCGATCACAGTCGGATTGCGGAAGCAGGCCCGGTGAAGGAGGTTTTCCGTTCCCCTAAGTCGGAAATCGGAAGAAAGCTGATTTTGGGAGAGGGAGAGAAGGAAACTCGATTCGGTACCGGAAAGCGCATTCGTTTGGTTTTTGACGGACGTTCCGCCCATGAGCCTGTAATTTCGGAAATGATTCTTTCCGCCAAAGCACCGGTGAATATTCTCTTTGCCAATACCAAAGATGTGGATAATATTGCCATGGGGCAGATGATTATAGAGCTGCCGGAGAATCCGGAGGATGAATTCCAGATTCTCAGCTTCCTAAAGGAAAGAGGAATTCTGTATGAGGAGGTGCATTCATGAGCATGAGTTTAAAGGAGCTTCTGGCACTTTTTTCCAAGGAGACATTGGCAACCTTATATATGGTAAGTATTTCCACTTTGATTTCCTATGCCATCGGTATCCCTTTGGGGGTGATTTTGGTGGTAACGGAGGAGGGCAGTATTGCACCGAATAAGATTATTCATGGGATTCTCGGATTTTTCACTAACATTTTCCGAACCATCCCCTTCCTGATTCTTTTGGTTATGGTGCTTCCCATCACTAAGGCTTTGGTGCATACGACGCTGGGACCTAAGGCGATTATTCCGCCTCTGGTAATTGCTTCCGCACCCTATATAGCCAGAATGGTGGAATCTTCCTTGAAAGAAGTGGACAGCGGAGTGATTGAAGCGGCGAAATCCATGGGATCCGACAGCTTTCAGATTATTTTTAAGGTTTTGCTTCCGGAGGCCAGACCCAGTCTCTATGTGGGGGCGGCAATTTGTATGACCTCTATCCTTTCTTATTCCGCTATGGCGGGCTTTGTAGGGGGTGGCGGTTTGGGAGCCATTGCCTTAAACTATGGTTACTATCGTTACCAGACGGATATGATGCTGATTGCAGTGGTGGTGCTGGTGGTTATTGTTCAGCTGGTACAGGAATTCTGGATGAGACTGGCGAAGTACAGCGATAAAAGAGGAAAGCTGAATTAAGATATTCAGGCAAATGGGCAGTCTTTGTTAAAGTCGGCAGATAAGCTTTACGAAAATTTTATAAAATTGAATTAAATTCGGAGTTCTTGCTTTTTTCTATTTTTTCTTATACCATAGGGGAGTTGAAAAGGACTTTTCAACAGGGAGCACACCCGAGGAATGGAGTAGAAGAACATTTTCCGAAGGGAAGGTAAGAATTCTCCCTAAGGGGAGAGAAAAGAGGAGTTTTATGAAAAAGAAAATTGGAGTGCTTGTGGCATCCCTTGCTTTGGCTTTCGGGCTGGTAGCATGCGGAGGACAGAAGGCGGAAACTAAGGCGGAGAGTGAGAAGCAGACTGAGGCAGCTTCTGAAAAGGCTTCCGAGAAGGCCGGAGAAACAGAAAAGGCTACAGAGAAGGCTGAAGCGGGAGAGACCGTAAAGATTAAGATCGGTGCTACACCCAGCCCCCATGCAGAGATTTTAGAGGCTGCAAAGGATGCTTTAAAGAAGAAGGGCGTGGAAATCGAAATCGTTACCTACAATGATTATGTACAGCCAAACCTGGCAACAGATCAGGGGGAAATCGATGCCAACTACTTCCAGCATCTTCCTTACTTAGAGGAGTTTAATAAGGAAAAGAATACCAAGGTTGTTTCCGTAGGAAAGATTCACTACGAGCCATTCGGTATCTATGCAGGACAGTCCAAGGACTTAAAGGAAATCAAGGACGGCGCTAAGATTGCAGTTCCCAACGATACCACCAATGAGGCAAGAGCACTGTTACTGCTTCAGGACAACGGCATCATTAAGTTAAAGGATGGAGCAGGTCTTACCGCAACCAAGCAGGATGTGGTAGAGAATCCTCACAACATCGAGTTATATGAAGTAGAGGCTGCACAGATTCCTCGTTCTCTGGATTCCGTAGACTTTGCTTGCATGAACGGAAACTTTGCACTTCAGGCAAACCTTAAGCCATCTGACGCTTTGGTTGTGGAGAAGGCTGATTCCGAGGCTGCACAGACTTACGCAAACATCATTGCCGTAGCAGAGAAGAATAAGGATGCTGAATGGGCAAAGACTCTTGTGGAAGTATTACAGTCCAAGGAAATTCAGGACTTTATCAACAAGAAGTATGATGGCGGAGTAGTACCTATTCAGTAAAAATAAAGTGAACATGGGACTGTGAAAAAGCGGAAAGGGGGATCCCGACTTCCCTTTTTCATAGTCCCATTTTGATTAGCAGAAGGGATTGTTGTATATGAAAAATAAAGACATGAGAAGGGTGGCAAGAAAACTTTGGAGGGAAAATTGGTTTACGATTTTTCTTTCTTATATTGCGGGATTATTGGGCTTTGTTCTTTTGACCATGCTCTTTTCTTCTCTCCTTAACCCTTTCATCCTCTTTACCGGAGATTTTTCTTTGGGAGAGCTAAGGAGAGGAATCGGTCTTAGCCTTACGGGAATCCTTTTTGCTTTATATGTTTTTGTGTGTATTTTTTACTTTATTGTATTGGGATTCTCTTTTCGAAAAATGTTGCTGGAGATGTCCAGGGGAGAAAAGAAGGTGAATGCCGCTATGATTTTTTACGGCTTTCATCCCAATTCCTTCCCTCTGTTGGGAAGAATGCTGGGCTTTAGTATCTTGGCTTTTCTCTTTTCCACGGTGATTTCCTTAGGGCAGGAAGCAATAGATTACTTCTTGGGAGAAGGACTCATTTACTGGTCCTATTACGGAGTAAGCTTTGCGGTTTTAATCTTCTTCTCCCTTTTCTTTGATATGACCTTCTTTACCGTCTGGGATGGAGAGGGAAATAGCCTTTGGCAGAATATGAAAAAAAGTGTTGCGGTAATGAAGGGCCAGAAGTTCTCTTATTTCCGTCAAATCCTGTATTTTTCTTTGGTAACTTCCGTTGCCGGATTTATTGCGGTAATGTGGTCCTTTATTCTAAAATCTCCGGCTTTACCCATTTTTGTGTTGTTTTTGTATTTATCCATTTATCTGATTCCTTACTTGGGCTTTGTGCAGGCTTTAATTTACCGAAAGGGAGCAGGGGATTTTTCAACGATAAGCGCTACGAACAGAGACGCCTATCAGAGACATGAAGAGCCTGTGGTTTCCGAACAGCAGCCCTCAACGGTTGAAGCGGCTCCTACAGAACAGTCCTCAATAGTCGAAGGAGCTTCTACAGAACAGTCCGCAACAGTTGAAGGAGCTCCTGCAGAACAGTCCGCAACAGCCGAAGGAGCTTCTACAGAACAGTCCTCAATAGTCGAAGGAGCTTCTACAGAACAGTCTGCAACAGTCGAAGGAGCTTCTACAGAACAGCCTAAGGAGAATGAAGGAGGCTTCTCTGTGGTTATCTCCGAGGATCAGGAAGAGCGAAACTTGGCAGGTGTAGAGGAGACCGCCGGAGAAGGGGTGGAAGCTACAGAGACGAAGCCAGAGACTGCCGGGGCAGGAACGGAAGAAGTGGAAGCAAAGCAGGAGACCACCACCGAGAATAAGCCGGAAAGCGATGGGGAAAGCAAGCCGGAAGCCGATGCAGAATGCAAGCAGGATCCCAATCATAAAATGAGTTTTGAAGAAGCCAGAAGACAGTATACCGACTATGAGAAATAAGGAGGAAGTATGAAGTGCCCCTTTTGTAACGCGGAGGATACCCGAGTCATTGACTCCCGTCCGGCTGATGATAATACGGCCATCCGCAGAAGAAGACAATGTGAGGTTTGCGGAAAGCGTTTTACCACCTTCGAGAAGACGGAAACCCTTCCCTTTATGGTGGTGAAAAAGGACGAAAGTCGTGTGCCCTATGACCGTTCCAAGCTGGAAGGGGGAATTCTTCGCTCCTGTCATAAGCGTCCCATTTCTCCCAAGCAAATCTCCGCCTTGGTGGATGAGATTGAAAGTGTAATTTTTCATCAGGAGAGTAAAGAGGTCAGCACCGATACCATCGGGGAAATGGTGATGGAAAGGTTGAAAAACCTGGATCAGGTGGCCTATGTGCGTTTTGCTTCTGTCTACAGAGAATTTAAAGATATCAACACCTTTATGGAGGAAATCGGAAAGCTTCTCGGAGGAGGTTTAAAGGCGGAGGGCAAAGAACTTGAAAAATAAGACATTTGCCCTGTTTCCCTGCTTTTCCATCTCTTCCATATACAGTTTAGACTTTAAAAAGCTCTATCAGAAGGGCTATCGAGCCTTGCTCTTTGATATTGATAATACATTGGTGCTGCATGATGAGCCTGCCAGAGAAGAAACGGTTACTTTGTTTCAACGGATGAAGGCTGCCGGTTTCAAAACCGCGGTGCTTTCCAATAACGGAGTAGAAAGAGTGGGGGCATTTCAAGACAGGGTTCATGCGGATCTGGTCATTCCCAATGCGGGAAAGCCGAAAGCGAAAGCGTACTTACAGGCAGTGGAGCAGTTTGGGATTGCAAAGGAGCAGGCGCTTTTTTTCGGTGACCAGTTGTTTACGGATATCTTGGGCGGAAATCGTGCGGAGGTAGCTACTGTACTGGTAAAGCCTATGGGGAAGGAAAAGTATTTTCACATTCTTCTTAAAAGAATTTTGGAAAAACCCTTTCTTTTAGCCTATCAAAGGAAACATGCTCTCTTT
>NZ_DBHIGR010000060.1:0-11364 GCF_057249185.1 Oribacterium sp. | reverse complement strand
CATTCATCCTACTCTGATAGAATCATCTCTCCCTTTAGCTCCAAAGCTTTTACCCCTCTAATACTTCCGATAGCTTCTTTTCCTAATTGGGCCAATCTTTCTTCTTGCTTTTCTTTGTCTTTCTCGAACACTGCCAAGACTTCATCCTGTACCGGCAGAATATAGCGGATATATTCTTTATTAAATCCTGTGTAATAGTATTTTCCTTCAATCTCTCGAATTTCTTCTATTAAGATGGAGCTTTCTTTTCCTAAGAATTTCTCTCTAAATTTCTTGGAGTCTTCCAACGCCAGTGCCAAAAGCTCTTTGGAGCGGGCTGTTTTGATATTATCCGGAATCTGCTCCTTCATTTCGTCTGCTTTCGTCCCCTTTCTTCTGGAGAACTTGAATACATGGAGATCATAGAAGGAGATTTCCTTTAAAAAGGTAAGAGACTCCTGAAAATCCTCCTCCCTTTCTCCGGGGAAACCGACAATCACATCCGTAGTAATGGCCGCCAAGGGATAAACTCTTCGGATATCCTCTACCGCCTTTTTGAAGTCTTCTTTAGTATAATGACGATTCATTTCCTTTAAGGTCTTTTCCGCACCGCTTTGTAAGGACAGGTGGAAATGAGGGCAGATTGCTTCTACTTCCTTTAAACCTGCTAAAAAGCGTTCCGTAATAATTCTAGGCTCAAGACTTCCCAAACGAATTCTTTGAATACCGGGAATCTTTCCCACCTCGGAAATCAAATGCAGTAAGGCCTCTCCCGTTTCCGCCTTTCTACTGGCATATTCATAGGAAAGATTTTCAAAATCCAATCCGTAGGAGGACAGGTGAATACCGGTAAGAACCACCTCTTGAAAGCCTTCCTTCGCCAAATGGCGAATTTCCTCCAGACAGTCCTCTTCCTTACGACTTCTGATTCTTCCTCGAACATAGGGGATGATACAATAGGCGCAAAACTGATTACAGCCGTCCTGCACCTTTACAAAGGCTCTGCTCTTATCCTTTGGCTTGGAAAGGAAGAGATTTTCGTACTCTCCCTCCTCCCGTACCGGGGAAAATGGCTCCATGGCGCTTGCATCATTTTCCAGCATAGCCTCCCGATAGGCCTTAATCAGCTCTACCACCCTGCCCTTTCCGGTATTTCCGATAAGAATATCAATGCCCTTATCTTCTTTCAGCTCCTCCTGCTTTCCTTCCACATAACAGCCGGTGGCAATGACGATGGCCTCCGGATTCCTCTGCTTGGCCTGATGAATCATTTGCCGGGATTTCCGGTCTGCAATATTGGTAACAGAGCAGGTGTTAATCAGGTAAATGTCCGCCTCCTCCGTAAAGTCCACCAGCCTTGCCCCTTCCTGCAAAATGGCTTCGGTCATGGCCTCTGTTTCATATGAATTGACTTTGCAGCCTAAGTTGTGCATGGCAAAACGCAGTCCTGCTAATTCCATTTTCATCCTCTTTCTAAAATCCCAGTTCTTTCACGGCTTTCGCTTGACTTTAAAATCGTTCATTACTACAATAAAGTTATCAATTTTAAAGGAGGGTAAGCTGTGAAGACGGTTCGTATTTCATTAAATTCTATTGATAAAGTTAAGTCCTTTGTAAACGAGTTGGTTCGTTACTCTGATGTGGACTTCGATTTGGTTTCCGGTCGTTACGTGATTGATGCAAAGTCTATTATGGGAATTTTCTCCTTGGATCTTTCCAAGCCCATCGACTTAAATATTCATGCTGATGATGGAGAGATGGAGGATATTTTATCCCACCTGGCTCCTTACATCATTTAACTGTTGTATCTTAACGGAAAGAAAGAAGATATACAAGGCTTTTCAAAAGTGCATGGTTTCATGCACTTTTCTTATGTAAAGAAGGAGAATTATGCAATACCAAGCATTTTTGATTAAATATGCAGAAATCGGCACCAAGGGTAAAAACCGTTATGTCTTTGAGGACGCCCTGGTTCATGATATTCGGATGAAATTAAAGAGAGCCACCGGAAGCTATTCCGTTAGCCGGGAACGGGGAAGAATCTATGTGAATGTGAAGTCCGAGGACTATGATTATGAGGAGTGTATTGATGCCCTTCGCCATGTGTTCGGTATTGCCGGCATTGCGCCCATGGTGCAGGTGCCTTTAAGCCCGGACTTCTCCGTTTTGGAAAATGCGGTCCTTTCCTACTTTAAAGAAGCCTATGGAGACAGCAGCGTTTCCTTCAAGGTGGAAAGCCGAAGAGCGGAAAAGTCCTACCCCATGACCTCTCCGGAGCTGGATCAGGAGCTGGGACACAGCATTTTGGAGGCCTTCCCCAATGCTCGGGTGGATGTGCATAAGCCGGATGTGAAGCTTCGGGTGGAAATCCGCCAGTATATGAACATTTACGGAAAAATCATTCCCGGACTGGGAGGAATGCCTCTTGGCACCAACGGCAAGGCCATGCTTTTACTTTCCGGAGGAATTGACTCTCCCGTTGCGGGCTACAAGGTGGCAAAGCGGGGTGCTTTGCTGGAGGCAACCTACTTCCATGCTCCACCCTACACCAGTGAAAGAGCAAAAATCAAGGTTATGGATCTGGCCAAGCAGGTTTCCACCTATACCGGTCCCATAATGCTGCATGTGGTAAATTTCACGGATATCCAGTTGGCTATCTATGAGCACTGCCCCCATGAGGAGCTAACCATTATTATGCGCCGCTACATGATGCGGATTGCAGAGGCATTGGCTTATAAAAATAACTGTATCGGCTTAATCACCGGAGAATCCATCGGACAGGTGGCTTCCCAGACTCTGCAAAGTCTGGTATGCACTAACGAGGTCTGCACCCTGCCGGTTTACCGTCCCTTGATTGCCTTCGATAAGCAGGAAATCGTGGATGTGGCTCAGGAAATCGGCACCTACGAAACCTCCATTGAGCCCTACGAGGATTGCTGTACCATCTTCGTGGCAAAGCACCCGGTTACCAAGCCCATTCCGGAGAAGATTCGGAAGTCAGAGGAAAAGCTGGCGCCCATCGTTGCGGAAATGGTGGAGAAGGCCATTAATGGGGCTGAGGCAATTTTAATGCGGAAGGATAAGGCTGCTGAAAATTAAAAAAATGATGTAGGAAAAGTCATGTTTAAGCCTTCCTTCCGATATGGGTCTTAAATTGGGGCATGCTCTCGCTAACCTCGCCACGACTGAGCAGTGGCTATGTCACCCACTGCTCACTTTGCTTCGCAAAGCAACTTCTTTAGGAAGTTGGTCAGCTACAGGACGACTTTTCTGATGAAAAGTCTGCCCTTTCGGACACTAACTTCAAGCTTCGCTTTCAGTAAGTACCGGCGGACTCAGATTACCCCCATTTTAGACCTATACCGGAAGGAAAGAACTGTCTTTTCCTACATTTTTACTGCTTCTCCAATTCTTATTCTAACAACGAACAATTAATTTAAGCTTCAAATAAAATGTTCACATTACTTTTTAGAATATAGAATAAGTTCAATTTTGGAATTGCTATACGTTTAACAAATATGAATATGGAGATTGAGCCACTTGATTAAAATTTCCAACAGCTACTATTCTTGAATTCTCCATTACTACTATTTGATCGTATTGTTTCAGAATTTGTGGATTGCTCTTATGACTGATAGTAACAATGGTTCCATTATACTTGAGAAACATATTTTCCAAAAAGTATGTATTCTTTGTATCCAATGCACTCATCCCCTCATCCACAAATATAATCTCTGGTTCTCTAATAAAAACTCTTGCAATTGCTATTTTTTGTTTTTCTCCTCCTGATAAATTATTTCCATTATCTGATAAAACTGTTTTTACTCCATGAGGTAATTTTCTAATTAGTTCCTTTAGATTTACCAATTCAATAACTTTATCCAATTCTTTCTTCTCAACATCATGTCTTAAACATATATTAAATTCTAATGTATCTTGAAATATATAAGGATCCTGTTGTACAAAATTAATTTTCTTCCTCAGCGATATTTCATCTATATCAGAAAGTTCTTCGCCATCTATTTCTATTTTTCCAGAATACGCTTTATTAAGCTTTGTTAACACCTTTAATAAAGTGCTTTTACCACTCCCACTACTTCCTAGTAATACATACTTTTTACCTCGTTCTAATAATAAATCAAGGTTTTCTATTGCAAAACTTTGAGAACCCGAATAACAATAACTCAGGTTTTTTATCTCTATAGTTTTAATTTCTTCTTGTAATACTTTCTCTTTATCTAATGTTTTCTCATAAGTTACTTTTTCCAGTATCCCGAGTATTTTTTGTTCTATCGGATAAATCGAATTCATTTCGGCAATGTAAAATGGTCCCTGATTTATAGGCAAAATAACATAGTTCATAACTTGCATGATTGCCAAAGCAGTTCCTATTGAAAAATAGCCTTTATGTGATAAAAATGCAGCCAAAACAACATTTATAGACAAGATCAAAAATCCATTAGATGTTACCAATAACTGTATACAATCATCATAAAAATTAGATCGTAACCTGCTTTCCTCAACTTTTTTATTTGAATCATTTAGCTTTATTAAATATTCGTTTTCAAGCATAAAAAGTTTGATAGTTTCAATTCCGTATAATAGTTCTTTTAGCATACGAAAAAACTGTGCAGTAGCTTCTATATATACATTTTTTAATTCAGAACTTTTATTTACAAATAAACCTGGCAAATAAATACTAATTAATCCACAAGCCACAACAGACATTGCAATATATATATTAACATATATCAAATAGCCGAGCGAAAGTACAAATGAAGACATTGTTCTAACTAACATAAAAAGATTGATTAATTTTTTTTCATATATCAAATCTACATCTTTATTTACAGTAGATATGAACTCCATATTATCGCAGCCCGGTTTATTTATGATATTACCTATTAAATCATTCTTAATGTCTTTACATATATAAGACGCTATCAGAAGGGATAGTCTCTGAAATGATGCATATAGGACTATATTTGACAAGATAAAAATAATGATTACAACAATAATTCTCAAAAATCCTGAATTGTTATTTGTGATTGCAGTATCAATAATTTCTTTTAATATTATGCCTTTCCCAACATCCATTATTCCCAGTAAAATACTAAGGAAAAAACTAAGGAATATAGAGTATTTGTATCTTAGAATATAGTTTGTCATTTTTATCCCTTTATACCTTGTTAAACGAAGCGTCTTAAATATATTGCGATATTATGTAAGTCTTTATTTTATCCACAAGAGTTGCATCAAAAATATCCCTCATACAGTCCTTTTCATTTTCTCCTTTTGCCCAGGTACATCCTCCATAGCATATTGGAGCATACTTACAAAAGTTAATACATTTTGCCTCTTCCAAATGATAATCATACCATTTCTTATTATCTATAATTAACTTCCCATCAGTACTTATTTTGCCATGAACATCACTATATAATAGCCCAGGACAAGCATATATGTTAAGTTGTTCATCCACTGTATATCCATTTGCTAATTTACCAATACACAGCCCACTAACTTCTTTAAATACCTTAATCCCATTTTCAATTAAATAATAATTTAACTTAACAATTTCTTTTGCCAATTCAATATCATTGTCCCTCTCATCATTACCATCTAAAATGATCTCTCCTTGGGTTCCAAATATCTCATGGAATTTTATTGATGTAATAGCTTGTGCAAGATTATTATCAATTAAATAATCTATCAACTCTTTAGATTTGTTCACTGTTTCTTTGTTTACATTTATTCGCAAACATATCGTACTCAAAATATCTGAAGTTTTATATTTTTTAATTAATTTTAAACTTGAAATAATCTTGTCAAAGCTCCCCTCCCCGTTGGGATATACTCGGAATGAATCATTAATCTCCTTAATTCCGTCTAGCGTAATTTGGATATTGTCTATATTATCCAAGTAAAATTTAATATTATTCTCATTAAATAAAGTACCATTGGTAATCAATACACACTGAATCACTAATTCTGGAAAAGCATCTTCTAGACGTCTCAGATCTGTAATTATTTGCTGACACATAGAATCATTAAACATTGGTTCCCCACCAAAAAGACTAACAGCAAATAATTTAGTATTATGTGTTTTTATTTCATTTTTAAAATATTCAAGAACCACTTTCCAATTGCGTTCAGTCATATACTTCTTACAATTAAGTTCTTTCCTTCTATCCTGATAACAATATGTACAATTTAAATTGCAAGCTGATGTTGTCGAGATAAATGCCGCCATTTTAGTTTTATCAAACTTTAACGAAGATATATTGCTCTTTAATCTTGAGACCTCAAATTCATGGCTATCAACTATAATGCCATTTTCATATAAGCTAGTTTCTTCGTCTTTTGATAAATAAATTTCCTGATTTCCATACAAAAAGTCGACTAAATCGTGATCACAAGAAATCAAACATTGAGATGCCAGATTGAAAAGATACTCTTTCCCTTCAATATCTAATAATAAATTATACTTTGAAGCTACCATTGTTTCTCCTTAATTAATAGCGTTTTAGCAACTTTTTCTACCATAGATAACTATCAGAAATCACGTTATAGTCGGAATATAAATGATAAAAATTGTCCTTCCAAAAGCCAATGCAATCTCTTTTAAAATATTACCCCCGACAATATAATCTCTTACAGTACTACTATAAATATCTATTTTTATAAGCTCTCAAGTAAATTAACTGCTAAACTAATCTAACGTGGTATTGATATAACAACATATACAATATGAAAGTAGTTAAACGACAACTTCATTTCTTAAAAATCCAGAACATTATCTGATTCTTGTAATGCAGTTTCCAAAAATTCCACAAAAATTGACTTCTGAAAATGTTAAGTAGCCTCTTTCTAAAATCTTGAATCTCATATCATTTTCTCCTTTCTTCAATTAACTGCATTTACTCAAGAGCTTATAAACAATTTTTTACTCCCCTCTATTCATAATATAATTAGGAGTGTACTTGCTCTGTCTGCATACATAGAGTATGGACAGGAAGTAAGATAATACTATAAGGATTATTGCATAACAAAGTATATATCCATTAGGAAGATTGAATCGCAAGTCATAAATCCCCATTCCTTGTAACATAAGGATCAAAATTCTATTGGTGAATAATAATGACAACACATATCCTATAAAGGAAGCCATCATCAAAATCGGCAGGATGCTCATAGAAATCTGCCTTGCTATCTGATAGGTGGTGAAGCCCATTGCTCTCATCACCGCAAAATCACTTTCATTATTCAACACAACTGTCTTTACCAGTAAAATCACTGTAGTTAGCGTAATAAGCATACTTAGCAAAAGTACCCAGACGAGTATTGCCTTTACGTTGGCTATAACAGAAGCAAATTGGCTATTAAACAGCCCTTTGAAATTTTCGATATAAACAATTTCATCCCCTATTTGAGATTGAATATTCGATATTGCTCCTTCTATATCCCTATCATGTTTTAAATATACATACATTGATTCCCACCTGGCATCCGGTTCTATTTTTAGGATACCCTCATAGCTAAAGAAAACATCCAGTCCTCCGGTATAGCTGCCTTGTGTCAGTCCGGTTACTACATACTCTTCCTCCGGAGCTTGCTCTTGATAATCATTTCTAATTGAAATCACATCTCCTATTCCTTTTTTTAAACTCTTGGAGAGATTAAGCGAAATGGCAATTTCATTGTCATAGAAAGGATACCTTCCCTTGTATAATCCTATTTTTTCCAATTTCTCATAGTCATCATAAACCGTTATTCTTCCACTTACATTGTTATCACATAGGATTTCTCCCCCTCCGGGACCTATGCATTTTATGACTGCTTTGGTGTTATCCATATCGGATATTCTCTGATATAGCTTCTGAATATCTGCTTCTTCCCCGGGCTTTAAAACAATATCAAATTTCTCCATACCACTGATTTGCGATAAACCGTCTTCTTTCTGAACAATATTGGAAAATAAAGTGATAAAAAATGAAGAGGATAATACTGCTAAGGCAACAATCAAGCAGATGGCTATATTTTGTTTCTTTCTACTAATCAATAAATAGATAGCCGATAAAAAGTCTAAGGATAACGGAATTTTCCCCAAAAATGAATGACTGATTCCGCCATTATAATTAGCTCTTTGCCCTCTTATAGCTGCTACCGGAGTGATTTTCTTTACGGTAACGGTTGCATGAAAAGCAAATAGAAATACTATAAATAGATTCAGCAATAGGATTTCTAATCCTCTCATCACGTGAAAAGAATTTACCCACTTCATACCGCTTTCTGCCGTTATGGAGGGAATGAAAGTGGATGCCAGTACAGCAGATAATAAAATCCCTAGAACGCTTCCCATAAAGCCTAAGAAAATATATTGGAATACAAAGGATAGTCGAATTTCCCTATCGCTAATGCCTAGGGCTTTCATTACTCCAATTGTTTTAAAATCCTTATAAAAACTGTCTTTAATTCTAAAATACATTACCAGACAAACCACTATCAGAGTTACCATAGAAAAGAAAAGTATCGCAATACTGTAAACGTGTAATGTGGAGTGCATAGAATACCTAGCGGAAGCAATATCCGTATAGGTTCCATAAGGCGCCTCTTTGATGAGTGGGATAAAGTTTTGTTTTAAATCCTTATCTTCAGACTTAAGCAACAATAAAGCACTGTGGCTCTCATTTCCAAGAGAATTTTCCAATTCTGAGAAAGTTTTCTCCGGTACATCAAAGGCCATAACAGCTCGATTACCATATAAAATATCCTCCGTAAAACCGGCAATCATAAAGGTCTTATACTCACCAAGGTATTTTATAGATAAATTTTCTCCTAATTGAAAACCAAATAAGGTCTTGCACAGATAAGGAACAAAGATGGCATTCTCCGGCTGAGTCTCCATTTTTTCCACAACATTGACAGTAGATAAAAGATTGTCTCTATCGAAATTCCGTATAATCCACGAGCCCTGTAATTCTTCCTCATTTTCTACAGATATTGCTGTTTTTAAAAAAATTAAAGCATCTTCGATTTCATAGGCGGAATTCATTTCTGATTCTTTAATTAAAGCTTCAATTTCCCCTCTTTTCTTTTCTAAGTATTCTCTGGGAAATATAGCACTATAGTCTGCACAGTTTGTTGCTTTATAAACAGCCTTAAACAGAGAAGAAAAGCTATCTTCCATGGAGAAGGATATGCCTATCAAGAGCGAAGACACCGCAATCAAGAAAACAAAGATAACAGATCCATAAACAGTTTTTTTGATTTTAGAAAGGTTAAAAAGTAATATTCTTTTTATCATCATTACCATCCCATTTCCTTTAAAAAGCCATCCAATTGTTTTATTCTTTCTTTGTCCTTATCTGCTGTATATTGTCCCAGATTACACTCCCCGCAAATCACTCCATCCTTTAAATACAGTATGCGATTTCCTCTTAAAGCTGCATTAAAGTCATGGGTAACCATTAAGACGCTTCTACCCTGTTGATGAATATTGCTTAATAGATCTAAAACTCTACCTCCTGCTTCGGAGTTTAGTGCTCCTGTAGGTTCATCTGCAAACAATATGTCCGGCTCATTGATTTCCGCACGGACAACTGCAACTCTTTGTGCTTCACCTCCTGAAATGTCCGAGGGACTTTTATCCCAATTTTTTTCTTCAATATGAACCATTGAGAGCAGCCGCTTTGCTTTCTGCATAACTTCAGCATTATTTTTATTTCTTAACAGACCACACAGCACAATGTTATCCAGAACCGTAAGATTATGAATCAAATTAATCTGTTGGAATACAAATCCACAGTGATTTCTTCTAAAGTCGGATAACGCATTATTGGATTTACCGGAAATCTCTTCGTCTCTAAAGAAGACTCTTCCCAAGGAAGGCCTATCCATTCCAGAAAGCATATAGAGAAGAGTTGACTTACCGGAGCCTGATGCTCCCATAACCACAGTAAAATCCCTCTCATAAATTTCTAAATCTATATTCTTTAAGATGTGTTCACTATGGTTTTTCGTTGAAAAGCTTTTACAGAGCTTTTCCGTTCTAATGATTATATTTTTATCATGATTCACCATTTTGCATTCCTTTCATGGTTCATTTCTGCTTGCACGACCCTTTTTCTATATTGATTTTATCATTCAAAATCTTAGCAGTCTTTGCCTCTTCCTTAACAATTCTTAACTGACTCATCATGATTCTTAACTATATAATGCCCATGATTTGCTTTATTCCATTTTCTAAAATGCTACTGAAAATACAGACTCTGCAATCAATACTCTGTACGAACAAAAAATACTACAGGAAGTCTTCCTTTGAAAGTTTCCTGTAGTATCATCCATCTGATTAAGCCAATGGCAAATCTATCGTTACACAAAATTGATTCTCTATTTTATCAAAACGAATTCTTCCGCCGATTTTATCTATAATCTTTTTGCAAATATATAAGCCCAATCCGGAACCGGCAAAATCCTTGGCTTTTTTCCCTCTATAAAATCTTTGATCCACCAAGTGGATTTCCTCCTCTTCAATGCAATCTCCAAAATCACTAACAGATATTCGTAAGTACTGATCGGAAAAACAGGAAGATACAGTAATCTCCGTATTCGCATATTTATAAGAATTATTGATTATGTTATCGAAAACCTGCAATAGCCGATTCTTGTCTATTTTTATAATGCAGGAAGGAATGGATATTTCTCTGATATAGTTTTTGTAATCTGCACTACGAATAATATCTGTTACAACTTCACTACATTCTTCTCTTACAATAACTTCCATTTCCTCCAACTCATCTAATGTAGACTGCAATAAATTGGAAGCCAAAAGATTGATTTGCTCCGCTTTATCCATAATTATCATCATCTTTTTTCTTTTGGATTCGTTATCCTCTTGTAAAGCAAGAAGTTCTGTAGTTGCTTTTATGGAAGCAATCGGCGTTTTTATATCATGACTTAACGAGGCTATAAGCTCTTTTCTCTTTTTTAGAGCATTTTGCTCATTGATTTTAGCGTTTAAAAGCTTCTCTCTCATAATATCAAAGCTATTGGCAAATGTACTAAGAGCATTGTTACTATGAATACTGAGAGGCATCTCAAGATTTCCATCTGAAATTCTTTCTGCAAAAACTTTTAATTGGTCTAATGGTTGAAGTATGGTTCTCCATATTTCAAATACCAGGATTGCAATAATAAGAAAAAACAAACTGTTAATCAGTAAATAGATATTTCTCATACGAATACTGTACGAAACGTAACGTTCATAATCTTCATTTAAAACAATAAGCTTTCCCACTACTTTCTCGTTTTTTACAATATCTATAATCGTATCTTTGTTTTTTATAGAGTCTTCCAGTCCGCTTCTATTCATGAGCATGGATT
>NZ_DBHIGR010000059.1:0-11378 GCF_057249185.1 Oribacterium sp. | reverse complement strand
CATTGCCTATCTGCCGGTTTCCTTTCTTTATATTTCCTCCATGCTTTTAGGCTATATCGGATTGCGCTATATTGAGCTTTCCGTCTCCTCCCCCATTTGCAATACCTCCGGTGCGGTGGCAGCTCTGCTTTCCTTTATTTTTCTAAAGCAGGTCTTGGCATTACCCCAGCTTTTTGCCATTCTTTTGATTCTTTTTGCCATTTACCTGCTTTCCTATCTGCAAAAAAAGCATGAGGATGCGGAACGAAAAAAGATGCAGGAAAAGGTGGAGGACAAATATGTAAACAGCTTTATCGCCATTTTCTTTCCCATCTTTTACTGCATCATTGACGGACTGGGCACATTTTTAGACGCGGTGGTTCTGGAAAAAATTCCGGAAGCCTCTGCAAATGTAGCCTATGAATACACCTTCTGTACTCTGGCAGTCTGCCTCTTCTTCTATTTGGTTTTTGTAAAAAAGACCAAGTTCAGCCTTCCTACGGAAGGACCGAAATTTTTAGCTGCCGTCTGCGAAACAATAGGCCAGTTCACCTATATCTATGCCATTGGAGCAAATGCTGTTGCCTCCGCACCCTTGATTTCCAGCTACTGCCTCTTCTCCGTAATCTGGGCCAGAATCTTCTTAAAAGAAAAGCTTAGCAAAGCCCAGTACCTTGCCGTTGGACTGGCGGTTTTAGGAATCTTGATTTTGGGATTCTTTGAAGAAGGCTAGTCTAAGCCAAGAGATAGAGAGCTTTTCTTATAGCATCCGGCAATTCTTCATCAGCTTCTCAATTTCTGTTCCTTGTACACGCTTCAGGGCTGTCTTCAGTACGATATCCTGAATAAATCCAAGATGTAAGTCTGTAATCTTCTTTCCGTCTCGAAGGGCAACGGTAGCATTTAACAGATCTCGAAGGTCAAACACGCTACCCCAGACCTCCGGAACGCCTCTGTCCACATTTGCCAGGGTGTACACTGCCTCCATAGCTGTTCGAATGGAATACTCTGTAGTAAAAACGGTATCTCTGGGCGTTTCCGCAAAGTTTCCGATAAAAGCAAAGTTTACAGAGCCCTCCGGTACCACTAAAGGACGGTCTCCGGCTTCTCGTGGCTGGAAATAAGCGCTGGCAAAGGGCATCATCACCGGAACGGTATTGGCACTATGAGCTGCCAGTTCCGAAATTTCCTCCACCGGAACACCTAAGTGATAAAGCCATTCTTCACAGATTTCCTGTCCGGTACATTCCCGCATGGATTTCTTAATAAAATCTCCGGGCTTATCGGAAAACATACCGTAAAGCCAAACCAGAACCTGCCCCTTCGGCTGATTTCTGTACTGGGGTTGACGATTAATGGTCCAGCTTAGAAGCCAAGAGGAATCCGTTACGGTTACGATACCGCCGGTGACAACCTTACCTGATAGAGGATCTCTTTGGCAAATGTTTTTGATATAAGGAAGAATCTTCTCATCCAAGGTATTCACCGTTGCACTTACCCAGTTACTATCCTCAGGGTTTGTACAGAATTTGTCCGGTTTTCCGAAAGAAGGATCCTGTGCCGAAATTTTTCTCCATAAGTCAAAGGAGCCTCCCGGATGAATCTCATTATCCATGCCTGTAGCTTCTGTCTGACTGCCATAGGTGGAATTTTCCACGTTACTTCCATTCGTATAGAAAAGCAAATCATTTTCCGTTAGGTCAATGCTGTCCTCTTTACCGTCTCGCAAAAGCTCAATCCGTTTTGCCTGCTTTTTTCCGGCAGAAATATCAAAAAGCACATTTGTCACGCTAACACCGTAGTGAAACGCAACCCCACGCTCCTCCAGATACTTCACCATCGGTAGTACCATAGACTCATACTGATTGTATCTGGTAAAACGTAATGCCTTAAAGTCCGGCAATCCCCCGATATGATGGATGAATCTTTGCATATAACGCTTCATTTCCAGAGCACTTTGATCATCCTTAAAGGCAAACATGGTCCGCCAATACATCCAGAAATTGGTCTTAAAGACTTCATCGTCAAAAATTTCCGTCATTTTCACATTGGCCAAATCTTCATCCGTTGTCATAAAAAGCTTCATGATTTCCATGCTTCCCTTGTCGGAAAGACCGAACTTATCGCCGGTTTTAGCATTTTCTCCCCGATTTTTGGTAGCACGGCATAAAGAATAATTCGGATCCTTTTTATTTAACCAGTAATACTCATCCAGAACGCTGACTCCCTCCGTTTCTATAGAGGGAATAGAATGAAACAGATCCCACATACATTCGAAATGGTTATCCATCTCTCTGCCGCCACGCATGACATAACCCGCAGATATTTTGTCCCCATCCAAAGCTCCGCCCGGATGAGATTCCTTTTCCAGAATATGAATTCTCTTCCCTTCCATCTGCGCATCCCGTACCAAGAAGCAGGCAGCTGCGAGAGAAGCTAAACCGCTACCAATTAAATATGCCGACTTGTTCTCAATCCCCTCCGGTTTTTCCGGACGGGCAAATGCCTCATAATTTCCACTGGAATAATACATATCATACCTTCCTTTCTAAAAACCACCGAACTCTTATATACAGTATATCTTACTCCTATAAAAATATGGAAACAATAAGAAGCTGTAAAAAATCAAAATAGTTTTCTAAGCAATTATTTTGATTTTTTACAGCCCCTATTTAAATCATTTTTCTTCAGCCCGGAAATACAGCTCACCGACCCGCAAAGAGTTTCTTTCTGAAGACAATCTAGACTCAGCCGACTACAGGAGATTTTTCTCCAGCCCGGAAATGTGCCTCACCGTCCGGCAATGAGTTTTCTTTCTGAAGACAATCTAGTCCCAGCCGAACATAGAAGATTTTTCTCCAGCCCGGAAATGTGCCCCACCGTCCGGCAATGAGTGTCTTTCTGAAGACAATCTGAGCCCGTCAGTACTTGCTGAAAGCGAGTGAACGAAGCTTTCAGCTTAGTACTGCTACGAGGCGAGGTTAGTGAGAACGTGTCTAAAGAAAGAAGCTCATTGCAAAGGACGGTGATACTATTCCTGAAGAAAGAAACTCATTACCGGACGGTGATATTATTCCTAAAGAAAGAAACTCATTACCGGACGGTGGCACTATAGCACCGACTTCATCGAAGCCACATACTCTCCCAGTACCGCCTCTTCCTTCCCCGGATTCTCATGGATTTTCTTCATAATGGCGGAGCCTACAATCACGCCGTCCGCATACTGCGCCACTTCCTTTGCCTGCTCTTTGGTGGAAATTCCAAAACCGACGGCACAGGGAATGTCGGTGTGGCTCTTCACCATTTTCAAAAGAGAAGACAGGTCTGTGGTGATTTCCTTTCGCTCTCCCGTTACCCCAAGGGATGACACGATATATAAAAATCCTTCCGCATCTTTCGCAATCTTTGCGATACGATCCTCGGAGGTGGGGGCTACCATGGAAATGAGGGCAATGCCGAAGTCCCTGCAATCCTGCAAAAACTCTTCCCGCTCTTCATAGGGCACATCCGGAAGAATCAGGCCGGAAACCCCTGCCTCCTTGGCCTTTTCCATGAACTTTCTACTGCCGTAGGAGAAAACCACATTGGCATAGGTCATATACACAAAGGGCACATCCACTTCCTGCCGAAGTTCCCTGGTCATTTGAAAAACCTTCTCTGTGGTGCATCCTCCTTGTAAGGCCCGAAGGTCAGCTTCCATAATCACCGGACCCTCTGCGGTGGGGTCGGAGAAGGGAATCCCCAACTCAATCAGGTCTGCTCCATTTTCCACCATGCTTTTTACCAGCTTCTTGGTGCTTTCCAAATCCGGATCTCCACAGGTGATAAAGGGAATAAATGCCTTTCCCTTTGCAAATGCTTCTTTTATGCTTCTCATTCTACCAAGTCCTCCCCTCTGAAACGTGCTACGGAAACACAGTCCTTATCCCCTCTTCCGGAGATGCAGATCACAATGCTTTCCTCCTTACTCTTCTCCTTCGCTACCTTCATACCGTAGGAAATGGCATGGGCGGATTCAATGGCCGGGATGATTCCCTCCATTTTCGAAAGATACTCAAAGGCCTCTACCGCCTCCAAATCCGTTACCGGCACATACTTTGCCCGTCCGCTGTCATGGAGTGCTGCGTGCTCCGGTCCGATTCCTGGATAATCCAGTCCCGCGGAAATGGAGTATACCGGGGCAATCTGTCCGAATTCATCCTGACAGAAGTAGGACTTCATGCCGTGGAAAATGCCCAGCTTTCCTACCGCAATGGTGGCCGCAGTTTCCTCCGTATCCACCCCTCTTCCTGCGGCCTCACAGCCAATCAGCTCTACACCTTCATCCGGAATAAAATGGTAGAAGGTTCCGATGGCATTGGAGCCGCCTCCCACGCAGGCCAATACTGCTGCAGGAAGCTTTCCTTCCTTTTCCAAAATCTCTTCCCGAATCTCCTTGGAAATCACCGCCTGAAAATCCCTGACCATGGTAGGGAAGGGATGAGGTCCCATAACGGAACCGAGGCAGTAGTGGGTATCGGAAATTCTCTTCGTCCACTCTCTCATGGCCTCAGACACCGCATCCTTTAAGGTGGCAGTTCCAGTCTTTACGGAAACCACCTCCGCTCCCAAAAGACGCATCTTGTAAACATTTAAGGCCTGACGCTCAATGTCCTCCTGCCCCATGAAGACCACACATTCCATGCCGAAAAGGGCTGCTGCCGTTGCCGTTGCCACACCGTGTTGTCCTGCTCCGGTTTCCGCAATCAGCCTGGTCTTTCCCATGCGCTTTGCCAGCAAGGCCTGTCCTAAAACATTGTTGATTTTGTGGGCTCCGGTATGGTTTAAGTCCTCTCTCTTTAAGTAAATCTTGGCGCCTCCAAGATCCTTCGTCATCTTTTCCGCATAATACAGGCGGGAGGGCCGTCCCGCATAGTCATTTAAGTAACGGCTTAACTCCTTCTGAAATACAGGATCCGCCTTAGCCTCTGTATAGGCCTTATCCAATTCTTCTATTGCCTGCATCAGGGTTTCCGGAATGTACTGTCCTCCGTGAATCCCAAAACGTCCAATTTTCTCTGCCATACTACTCCTTTCCGGATGTATCTTTCATTCCATCTTCATTGCTACTTCTTTGTATCTTTATTGCATCTTTATTGCTACTTCTTTGTATCTTTATTGTATCTTCTTTGCTTCCATTTCTTCACAAAGTCTGCTTCCCATATTCTCTCACCAAATGTATAAAGCTATCCATCTTCTCCGGACTTTTCCGGACACCATCTTCTCTCTGCTCCTCGATTCCGGAGCTGACATCCAATCCATAGGGGGAAAATGCTTTGATTTTCTCTACTACATTTTCCGGGGAAAGTCCTCCTGCCAAGATATAGGGACGATGAATCTTTTGTAAAAGTCCTGCCTCCGCCTCTTTGCCTTCCCCTTTCCCTCCATCCAGAAGAATCAGGCCCGCCGGAGAGGCATTTGCCCGTTCTATATCCTTTTCTTCTTTTAAAATAAAGGCCTGCCAGAGAAAGGAATCCCCCCTAAGTTGCTTCATTTTCTCCTTAAGCGTAAGAACATAGGACTCCTCTTCTTCTCCATGGAGCTGAACCCCTTGGATGATGCCCTCCTGCAAAAGCGCCAAAATCTTCGGAATCTCTTCTTCTACAAAGACTCCCACCCCGGGAATGGAGGGTTTTAACTTTGCCCTTAAGCGCCTTGCCTGCTCCTTGTCCACATAGCGTTTACTTTTCTTATAGAAGACAAAGCCCACATAATCTATGGGAAGCTTTTGCAAATACTGGATTTCCTCTTCCTTTGTGATACCGCAGTACTTGACGACCATGCCAACTCCTTTCAGCCCTCGATGCTTTATGATGCACCTCACAGGCTTTAGCGCTTGTCCCGGCTTAATTTTGGGAAGCTTTTCTGTACTCTTCCAAGAAGGCCAATGCCTTTCCGCTGCTGATGGCTTCCTCCGCCAGGTGAATGCCTTCTTCAATGCTTTCCACCTTTCCGGCGATAAAGAGGGCTGCTCCCGCATTTAACAAAAGAGCCGTTTTCTTGCTGCCTTGAATCTCATTGGCCAAAAGTCCCTTGGTAATTGCAGCATTTTCCGCCGCATCTCCTCCCACAAGCTCCTCTTTTTTCCCTCTTTCCAAATGGAAGTCCTCCGGAGCAATCTCAAAGATTCGGCTTTGTCCATCCCTTAATTCGCAAACCAAAGTCTTGTCGGAAACGGAAATCTCATCCATGCCGTCCTCTCCGTATACCACCAAAGCCCGCTTAAGCCCTAAGTGATGCAGCACCGCCGCCATAGGCTCTAAAAGTCTCTCCTGATATACCCCAAGAAGCATGGCATCTGGCTTTGCAGGATTGGTTAGCGGCCCAAGGATATTGAAAATGGTCCGAAAGCCCAGTTCCTTTCGAATGGCTCCCACATACTTCATGGCGGTATGGTAGTGCTGGGCAAAGAGGAAGCAAAGGCCGGTGTTTCTCAGCATTTCCTCCGCCTTATCTCTGTCCTGCACAATGTTAATGCCCAGGGCTTCCTGACAATCCGCGGTGCCCGACTTGGAGGAGGCTGCCCGGTTTCCATGCTTTGCCACCTTTACCCCTAAAGAAGCTACTACCAAAGCGGAGGTGGTGGAAATGTTGTAACTGTTGCTGTGGTCTCCACCGGTTCCTACGATTTCCAAAACCTCCATGCCCTCATGCTTTACTTCTGTGGCGTGTTCCCGCATCGCCTTGGCAAATGCGGTAATTTCCGTGATATTTTCCTCCTCCCGCTTTCTGCAGGCCAGAGCCGTAAGAAAGGCGGTATTTTGCACCGGAGAGCTTTTCCCGTCCAGAATTTCATTCATGCTTTCGTAGCTTTCCTGAAAGCTTAAATCCTCTCCCAATACCAGTTTTTTGATACATTCTTGCAGCATACTCGCTCCTTTCTTTCCTTACCCTCTGTTCCTTTGAGATCCTCTTTTTGGCAAAAACCGTCTGTTCTACGCAGGCTAGCTATTCTACTTCTCTACACAAGATTCCTTTTTTTGTAGATTATTTCTTATTTTAATAGGCTCCGTAATTCCTGAAGTTTTTCCTTCTTGCTCTCTGCCCGCATCAGGCTTTCTCCAATCAAAACCCCATCTACCCCGGCTTCCTCTAAAAGCCTTAGTTCTTCCGCCTTGGACATTCCGCTTTCCGCCACGAAGAGCTGATTCTTTGGCACCAAATTTCTTAAAGATAGGCTGTTTTCCAGATTTACGGAAAAGCTCTTTAGATTTCTGTTGTTGACTCCGATAATCTCCGCTCCCACAGAAAGGGCACAGCGGATTTCTTCCTCATCATGGCATTCCACCAAGGCATCCAGTCCCAGCTTTCCTGCCAGGCTTAGAAATTCCTTCAGTTCCCTTTCTCCGAGAAGAGAAACAATTAAGAGAATAGCTTTCGCTCCTAAAAGTTTGGCCTGATAGATTTGGTAGGGGTCAATCAGAAAGTCCTTCCGAAGCACCGGTACCGAAACAGCTTGTGCGATTTCTTGTAAATATTGATCCTTCCCCAGAAAATACTTAGGCTCCGTCAAGCAGGAAATGGCGTCAATGCCGGCAGCTTCATAGTCCTTTGCAATCTGTAAATAAGGAAAATCCTCTGCGATAATGCCCTTGGAGGGGGAGGCCTTCTTCACCTCTCCGATAATGGATAAGCCCTTCTTAGCCAAGGCCTGGTAAAAGCTTTTGCCTTTGCTCTCTCGCTCCTCCAAAAGCCTTTCCAGCTCCATAAGCGAAAGCAGCTTTTTCTCCTCTTCCACAGCCTTTCTTCTTTCCCTTGCAATTTCTTCTAAAATGCTCATTTGCTTCTACCCTTATGCTCCCTTACAAATCCTTGCAAAGTTTTCCAAAATCTTCGCTCCGTCCTTGGTCATGATACTTTCCGGGTGGAACTGTACGCCGTAAACCTTCCGTTCCCTGTCTTCCACCGCCATCACTTCCTCCTGCTTGGTTTTTCCGGTAATCCGAAGCTCTGTGCCCTCCAGACTTTCCTCCTCGGCAATCAGGCTATGGTAGCGAGCCACCTTCATTTTCCGGCCAAGACCTTTAAAAAGCTCTGAATCTTCCACAATGTCCACCTCGGACTGTCTGCCGTGCATGGGTTTTATGGCGTGGCTTACGGTACCCCCATAGACCTGACAGATGGCCTGTTCTCCAAGACAAACCCCAAGAATAGGGATTTTTCCCCGAAGAGAACGAATCACTTGGGGGCAAATGCCGGAATTTTCCGGTCTGCCCGGTCCGGGAGAAAGAACGATTCCTGCCGGCTTCATGGCCTCGATTTCTTCCACCGTTTTCCCGTCGTTTCGAATCACTTCCACCCTCTCGTATTGGGACAGCATCTGATATAGGTTAAAGGTAAAGCTGTCATAGTTATCAATTAAAAGAATCATTCTGCCTCCTCCCCTCTTTGAATGGCTTCCACCATGGCCTGGGCCTTATTCTTACACTCCTCAAATTCCTTTTCCTCGGAGGAGTCCACCACGATGCCGGCTCCGGAGCGAATCCCCACCTTTCCGTTTTTCTTATAGGCAAAGCGGATTGCAATGCAGAGGTCCAGATTTCCGTTAAAATCAATGTATCCGATTCCTCCCCCGTAGATGCCCCGGCGGTTTTGCTCTATATCGTCAATCAGCTGCATAGCCCGAATCTTCGGTGCTCCGCTTAGGGTTCCGGCAGGAAGCACGGCGGAAACGCAGTCCAGCGCGTCATAGCCTTCCTTAAGTTCTCCCATTACGGTGGAACCGATATGCATCACATGGGAATAACGCTGAATTTCATGGTACTTTTCCACCTTCACGGTGCCTACCTTGGCGATTTTCCCGATATCGTTTCTGCCTAAATCCACCAGCATATCGTGCTCGGAAACTTCCTTTTCATCCTGTAAAAGCTCCATGGCGATTCGCTTGTCCTCTTCCTCTGTTATTCCCCTCTTTCTGGTACCTGCCAGAGGAAAGGTCTGCAAAACCCCCTCCTCAAGCTTTACCAGAGTTTCCGGACTGGCTCCTGCCAGCTCCAAGTCCTTACTAGAAAAGTAGAAAAGGTAGGGGGAGGGATTTAAGCAACGAAGGTGCCTATAGCTTTCCAAAAGACTTCCCTCATAGTCCGCTTCCAGCCTGTTGGAGAGGACGATTTGGAAAATGTCTCCATCCTTCAAATGTCTCTTGGCCTTCTTCACCATTTGCATATATTCTTCCTTGCTGTGGAGGAGGCGGAAGTCGCTTAGGCATCTGCCGGGCTCTTCCTTCTTCTGCTCTCCGTTCTTTAAGAGCCTATGCATATTTTCCAATTCCAAAACCGCTCTCTTATAGCCTGCCTCGCCCTCGGAAAGGGACATATTCACAATCAGGAAAATCTTTTGCAGGAAGTGGTCAAAACAGATTACCTTGTCAAAGAGCATCAGGTCCAAATCCTGGAAGTCCTCCTCATCCTTTCCGGAAAAATGAAGGCTGTTCTCCTCATACCGGATAAAGTCATAGGCGAAGTATCCAACCAGTCCTCCGGTAAAGGAAGGGGCCCCGGGTACCTTGGGCGCCTTGTGCTCTTGAAGGATTTGCCGGATTAGAGCCTTGGGATCCTTGGTAGGAAGCTTTAAGCCGGAGCTTTCTACGATGCCGTTTTTACAGGAAATGCTTTGCTTCGGATCATAGCCCAGAAAGGTATATCTCCCCCATTTTTCTCTGTCCTCCATGGACTCCAGTAAAAAGACATTTTGCGAAATATTTTTCAAAATGGACAATGCGGTAATGGGCGTAATAAAATCCGAAAAAATCTCCTTCATGACGGGAAGCAGGCGAAGGCTTTCATCCTTCCGGTAGGCTTCCATTTCCACAAGACTTGGTCTAATCATCATTTTCTTCCTTTCTCTAAAATCTGCATGGGGAATTATTTTTGCTCTTATCAAAAGGACTCTTGAATGCGTTTTCCTTTTATCAAAAAACTATCTTAAAAATTTCCAAAATCATTTTTGAAAATAAAAAAACCCCAGCAGAATAAAAATTCTGCTAGGGACGAAAATTAAAGTTCGCGGTGCCACCCTAGTTCACGATTCACTCGTGCTCTTAGCAAGGTACTAACATACCTCCGGAAACTAACGCATTCCTATGCGTCATGGAATACTCGGACTGCTCCTTTGACCATGCCCTCAGTGGTCCATTTGCTAAGCTGTGTTCTGCCCGGCTCTCACCTTCCCGGACTCTCTGTGAGCTCATACTTAACGTTATCTCCACCTCAACGGTTTTATAGTTCTAATATTTAACACAACTTGACTTTTCTCGTCAAGAACTTTTTATAAATTTATTTAACCGACTGCTCTGTTATAGGTTTCCGTCATCTTGGAAGCGGCCTCGCTGATTTTTTGGAAGCTTCCATCGGTAGCCCATAAAATTTGCAAGTCATTCTCCGAAAATCCTTTTCCGCTTTCTTTCCGGTCAATCATCTCCTGAAGCTGCTTCTTGAAATCTCCGGCAGCATCCGCAAAGGTAGTAACGTAATAGTTATTATCAAAGCCTTCCTTCTCCGCAGCATCTTTATCCTTGGAAAGGGGCACAAATTCCAAAAGCAGGGTAGCCAGCTCGTCATAGGCAGGACGTATCTTTGTCAAATCAAGGTCGGCAATATTGGCCTCTGCCACATTGGGCTGCTCAGAAAAAGCATCAATAATTTGATTTTTCAGATCCATGATTCTCAGCATATCATAGCGGATCGTAAGGCCGTTATCCTTCATTCTCTGCATTTCTTCCTGCTGTCTTTCCACAGAAAGGCTGTGAATGGCTGCGGTATAAGCATCTGCCGGATCAATATAGCTTTGTACCAAGGGGAAAAGACGGCTATGAATTTCCTGTGCCTTGGCATACTGATCATCCTTATAGGCCTGCAAATCTCCATAGCTGGCCGCCTCGTTATAAACCTTCATGGTTTCCAGTACAATAGGAGCCAAAGTTTTTACCTGCTCATCTAAATCAGTAAACTTGGTTCCGGCATTGGCCTGATCCAGATAGCTCTGTACTTGCTCCATGTCATAATCGCTAAAGCTGACCGTAGTATAATGTCCGCCTTCTATCACCTTAAACTCTGTCTCCGGCTCTACCCCCTCAAAATATCTGCCGATATTATCTTCAAAATTACCGGTTAGGAAATTGCTGAAATCCACGTAATTGTTGTATTGTGTCAGCTCATCGTCGCTTTCCCCGGAATCAGTGGAAAGGTTCTTTTTCAAAGCATCCAAGGGGTTATTCCCGGAATCACTGCTGTCCCCGCTGCTCTCTCCGCTTTTTTCCTGCTTTATAGCATTCTGAGCCATCTTTAAGTCTTCACAGGCGGAAAGACTGAGGGCTAAAGCCGCTACACTAAGACCTAATACAATTTTTTTCATACATTCCT
>NZ_DBHIGR010000058.1:0-11637 GCF_057249185.1 Oribacterium sp. | reverse complement strand
ATATCATGCCGGGCTGTTGGATATTCATTATTTGGGAAAGGGGGAGGACTTTACGCATTTACCCGAAAGCTATATTATATTCATTACAGATAAGGATATTTTCAAAGCAAAGAAACAGCTTTATCATATCGAGAGGAAGATAGAGGAAATAGGAGCTGATTTTCAGGATGGTTCCCATATCCTATATTTTAATACAGATTGCAAACAGGATAATACCTTAGGGAATCTTGCCAAAGACTTTCATCGAGAGAATCCTGAGGAAATGCAATCTAAAATTTTATCGAAAAGAGTAGCTTTGCTGAAATCAAGGCGCTTGGATAAGAAAGGAGAGCAAAAAATGAATTTAGTGTTAGAGCAATACAGACAAAAAGCATTTCGGGAAGGTATTGAAGAAGGCATGGAAAAAGGAATGGAAAAAGGCGTTGAGAGTGGAAAGCAAAGGATGGCTCTTCTTATGGGAATCCTTGCCGAGAAGGGCAGGGTGGAGGACATCAAAAAAGCTGCAGGGGACAAGTTATATTTAGAAAGCTTACTTTCAGAGTTTGGCCTATAAAATTAGTCTTTTTGCCTATAGAGAACTCTGCTTTTCTATGGCGGAAAGTTTTCCCCTATGGTAGAATGTAACTGCTTATTTTTTTATTCTACCGGATTGCAAACTGTGATATTCCAAAAGAGGAGAGGTGCTATGCAAAGAACAAAAAAACACAGCTCCATTCCCAGGGAGTATCCGCTGCCAAGGCTTTATACCAGTGTCAGCACCAAAGAAGAAAGCTTAAAAGTTGAGGCGGACTGGCATGATTATTATGAGCTGATTTATTTTCAAGAAGGGAGCTTTCAGCTCTATCTCAATTTGAAAGAAATCAATATCGAAGAGGAATGTTTGTTTTTGATTCCCAAGGGCTGTGTCCATCGCTTGTATGCTACTTCAGAGAAGGCTGTGGAGCATTCTTTATGTTTCCGTTTAGAGGATTTCTGCTTTTCGGAGGAGGATATTCTGGAGCAGGGATTTTTCAGGGAATTAAGAAAAGAAGAACACTTTTTTCCTAAAGAAATCAGCCTGTCTCATTTGGGATTTTTGGAGATGGTACAGGGCTTTTCGGAAATTTACAAGCTGTTTCACCAGCACGGGAAGAAAGAAAGCTCTGTTTCCTCCAGCAATTCCTATCGTCTGGAGAGACTGGCAGACCACATGATGGTTAAGGGGGGCTTGTTGCAGCTCTTTGCCATTATGGAAGGTATGGGGATGATTTCGGAAAGGCGTTTGGTGGAAGAGGAAAAGCAGGTGCTGTTTATTAAAAATAGTATTGAATATATTCGTGAGCATTATGCGGAGAAGATTTATATTCGGGATTTGGCAAATCTATGCCAGTTAAACGAGCAGTATTTTACTCGTTTTTTTGGAAACAATGTGGGGATTTCCCCGCTGGAATATATTAATCGTTACAGAGTAGAAAAGGCGGTGGAGATCCTCTCCGGGGGAGAGGATAAGGTTTTGGATGTGGCTAAAGCCACCGGTTTCCATAATCAAGGGAATTTTATCAAGATATTTAAGAGCATTATGGGAGAGACGCCCCACCAGTATAGAAAGAGGTTAGAATGACATATTATTATCCTGCGGTAATTCGGAAAAAAGAAGATGGCTACAGAGTGGATGTAATCGACTTGGAGGAATGCTACGGCGAAGGAAAAACAAAGGAAGAGGCCTTGGAAGATGCTCGCTATGCCGGTGTGAACTGGTTGCTAGTGGAGTCGGAGGAGTCCATGGATTTCCCGAGGCAGACCCATTTGGATGACATCGTTTTAGGCGAAGGAGAAGAAAAGACTATGCTGGCTTTTCTTATGCCGAAGGAAGGCTGGGACGAATAAGGCTTTCTAAAGTTAGGGACTAGTAAAGCTTCCTCTATCCTCTTGCAAGACCTTCGGAATTTTGCTATACTCTGTCGGACGTAGAGACAGGAATAAAGGAGGATAGGGTGAATAAAATCGTTCTTCGCAATGGCTTTGTTTACAAAAAGGAAGGAATCGTAAAGGCTGATCTTTTGATTTCTGAGGGAAAACTATTTCTTCAATTCTCTAAAATGGACGAAGAAGGTGCCATCGTTTATAACATGGATGGAAAATTAATAGTTCCGGGCTTCGTGGATGTACATGTACATCTGCGGGAGCCCGGTTTTTCTTATAAAGAGACTATCAAGAGTGGATGCAGAGCGGCTGCCCATGGGGGCTACACGGCGGTTTGCGCTATGCCGAATCTAAATCCCCCTCCTTCGACCATAGAGAATTTGACTTTGGAAATGGATAAAATTCACGAGGATGCCTGTATTGCCGTGTATCCTTATGGAAGCTTAACGAAAAATCAGAGTGGAAGAGGGGAGTTATCCGATATTGCGGAATTGGCTCCCTATGTCATCGGTTTTACCGATGACGGAAAGGGCATGCAGGATGACTGGTTGATGCTGGAAGCCATGGTGCAGGCGAAGGCGGTGGGGAAAGCGGTGATTGCCCATTGTGAGGATGAAAGGGAACTAAAACCCGGCGGCTGCATCCATGATGGCATGTTTGCAGAGGCTCACGACTATATCGGCATCAACAGTGCTTCTGAGTGGAAGCAGGTGGAAAGAGATATTCATTTGGCAGAAGAAAGCGGTGCCCAGTACCATGTTTGTCATGTTTCCACCAAGGAATCTGTAGCGCTGATTCAGAAGGCTAAGGAAAAGGGACTGCCCGTATCCGGAGAGACAGGTCCCCATTACCTGATGTTTACCGATGAGGATTTACAGGAGGATGGTTCCTGGAAGATGAATCCTCCTATCCGCAGTATGGAGGATAGGGCGGCATTGATTAAAGGTATACAGGAAGGCGTGTTGGACTGCCTGATTACGGACCATGCCCCCCATAGTGCGGAGGAGAAGTCCAAGGGCTTAGACGGCTCTTCCTTCGGCATTGTGGGTTTGGAGACAGCATTTGCCTCCATGCTACATAACATGGTGCTTCGAAATCCTTTGGATCAGGATCCGGAGCGGGTGGATCTTAGAAAGGCAAAGTGCGGTACGGAAGAGCTTTTCAAAGATAGCGGGAAAAAGGCTTACGGCGCAATTTCTTTATACCGACTTTTAGAAATCATGTGTACCAAGCCAAGAGAGCTTTTCCCTATTTGTGGTCCCAAGTATATTGCAGAGGGAGAAGAGGCAGATCTTGCCATTTTAGACTGTGAGAAAGTCTATCGGGTAGATCCCACAAAGTTTTACTCCATGGGAAGAAGCACTCTCTTTTCCGGTATGGAGATTCAGGGTGAGGTAGTGAAGACCTTTTATGAGGGAAAAGAGATTTATGACAGAGAAAAAGGCTTCTTAGAGGATTAAGTGCTTATTTTGAAAGTATTCTTCTTGATTAATCCGGTTTTTTGTATAGAAGAAGGATATGCAGGAAGTATACCTTTGTTTTGAAAGACCGGGGTAAAGTACCGGGAGCCTTTCAATATTGAAAAACTTGAGTCAAGGTTTTGGGAGTAAAGGAGTGAAGAGGGAAGATGAAAGAACGGGAGTTTAAGATTTTAGAGAATCGTCCCCTGGCTAAGGATGTATATCTTATGAAAATGGACGGGGATTGCTCGGCAATTCAGAGACCCGGGCAGTTTGTGGAAGTGGAGATTCCGGGAAAATATCTTCGCCGCCCCATTTCGGTTTGTGATGTGGAGGGAGATCAGCTTACTTTAATTTACAAGGTACTGGGACAGGGCACAGAGCTTCTTTCTTATAAAGAAGAGGGGGAATATCTTTCCCTCTTAACCGGTTTGGGAAATGGCTATGATCTTCGCAAGGTTCCGGACCATCCGGTGCTTTGCGGAGGCGGAGTAGGCGTGCCTCCCCTTTACTATCTATGTAAAAAACTGGTGCAGGAGAATAAGCATCCCTATGTGGCTTTAGGCTTTAGAACCAAGGAAGATGTTTTTTTTGAGGAGGAGTTTCGTGCCCTTTCCGTTCCTATCAACATCACCACAGAAGACGGCTCCTACGGCGCCAAGGGATTTGTAACAAGCATTTTGGGGCAGCATGACTATGCTCTTTGCTGTGGCCCTGAGCCTATGTTAAAGGCTGTGTACCAAGGGGTAAAGGATGGACAGTTCAGCTTTGAGGAAAGAATGGGCTGCGGTTTTGGCGCTTGTATGGGTTGTAGCAGGAAAATGAAGACCGGCATGAAGCGGATTTGCAAGGACGGACCGGTATTTTCCTATGATGAGATTGTATGGTAAGGAGTGGAAAAAATGGTGGATTTAAGAACAAAACTCTCTTCATTGGACTTGGACAACCCTTTGATTCCTGCCTCCGGCTGTTACGGCTTCGGACAGGACTTTGCACCGCTCTATGACTTAAATATTTTGGGCTCCATTTCCTTTAAGGGAACTACGGTGGAGCCAAGAGAAGGAAATGCCCTGCCCCGTATTGCAGAGTGCCCCATGGGGATGTTGAACTCCGTTGGCCTGCAAAATCCGGGGGTCAAGGTGGTGGTGGAAGAAGAACTTCCTGCCTTAAAAAAGATTTTCCATAAGCCTTTGGTAGCAAACATTTCGGGCTTTTCCTTCGATGAGTTTTCTATCCTTGCGGAGGAGATGGACAAGGTGGAAAATGTAGGGCTTTTAGAGGTAAATATCTCCTGCCCCAATGTGCATAACGGCGGTATGGCCTTTGGAACCGATGCCAAAAATGTGGCGGAGGTTTGTAAGCGGGTAAAGGAAAAAACCAAGAAGCCTGTCTATATGAAACTAAGCCCCAATGTAACGGATATAACGGAAATGGCAAAGGCGGCGGAAGCAGCAGGAGCCGACGGCATTTCCCTAATCAACACTCTCTTGGGAATGCGGATTGATATAAAAAGAAGAAGACCGGTTTTAGCCAATAAGGTGGGAGGTTACTCCGGACCCGGGGTCTTTCCTATTGCCCTTAGAATGGTGTATCAGGTGCGAAAGGCTGTGCAGATTCCCATTATCGGCATGGGAGGCATCGCCTCTGCCGAGGATGTAATAGAAATGATGATGGCGGGAGCCAGTGCGGTGGAAATCGGGGCGGAGAATCTGGTACACCCTTACATTTGCCGGGATATTTTGGAGAATCTTCCCATTCTTTGCGAAGAACTGGGGATTTCCTCTTTACAGGAGATAATCGGAATTATTGATTAATAGAAAAAGTTTTTTCGCTTTGCGAGATAAGAAATGAAGATATAGCTTTTACGTAAGTCAGACAGAAAGGATAGACCATGGGAAAAGATGTGATTGTAGCTTTAGACTTTCCGACAGGGAAGGAGGCATTGGACTTTTTAGACCTCTTTCAGGGGGAAGAGCGGAAGCCCTATGTTAAGGTAGGAATGGAACTTTTCTATAGCGAGGGACCGGAGATTGTACGGCAGATTAAGAAGCGTGGCCATTCTATCTTTCTGGATTTAAAGCTTCACGATATTCCCAACACCGTAAAGGGAGGTATGGCCTCTCTGAAAGCTTTAGGCGTGGATATGACCAATGTGCATGCTTCCGGAGGCATCCAAATGATGAAGGCGGGATTGGAAGGGCTTTCCGGGGGAGAGCATTTACCCATCCTGATTGCCGTAACCCAGCTTACCTCCACCGACCAGAGGATGATGGAGGAGGAGCTTTTGATTCCGAAAACCGTGAAGGAAGTGGTACTTCATTACGGGGAAAATGCCAAGGAGGCAGGTCTTCACGGAGTGGTTTGCTCCCCCCATGAAGCAAAGGAAATCCATGAAAGAATCGGCACAGACTTCTTAACGGTTACCCCCGGAGTGCGTTTTGCCGGAGGAGAAGTGGGTGACCAAAAGCGTGTCATGACTCCGGAGGAGGCCAAGAAGGTGGGCTCCGACTATATCGTCATGGGACGTCCCATTACCAAGGCGGAGAATCCGGTGGAAGCCTATCGGGAGGCAGTGCGTCAGTTTTGTGATGCCTAGTTCCATCGGAATGTGTAAAGCGCGGTGGAGGCTATCGAGAGGCAGTACGTCAGTTTTGTGATGCCTAGTTCCATCGGAATGTGTAAAGCTTCGTGAGAGCTAATCGAGAAACGGTCCGACGGTTTAGTGATACCATCGTAATAAATTATAGAAAAGCGTATAAGATAGAAAAGGAGATATTATGGGAAGAAAAGAAGAGATTGCAAAGGGACTTTTATCCATTCAGGCGGTATTTTTACGGCCGAAGGATCCTTTTACCTGGGCATCAGGGATTCATTCTCCGATTTACTGTGACAATCGTCTGACCCTGTCTTTCCCTAAGGTAAGAAGACAAATCGAAGAGGGCTTGGCTGAGCTTGTAAAGGAAGAGTTTCCCCGGGCGGAGGCACTTTTCGGAACCTCTACCGCAGGGATTGCCCATGCAGCCATTACCGCAGAGATTCTTGGCCTTCCCATGGGTTATGTTCGTGGCTCTGCAAAGGATCACGGAAGACAGAATCAGGTGGAAGGAAAGCTTAGTAAGGGAGACAAGGTAGTCGTTGTGGAAGATTTGATTTCCACCGGAGGCTCCGTACTGGACTGCGTAAAGGTTTTACAGGAAAATGGAGCGGAAGTTCTGGGGATTGTCAGCATTTTCACCTATGGCATGCAGAAGGGAAAAGACAGACTGGCAGAAGCCAAGGTAGTAAACCACTCCCTTTGCGACCTGGACGCCCTTCTTCCTGTGGCGGTGGAGCAGGGCTACATTGAGAAGGAAGAGCAGGAAAAGTTGCTTCGCTTCAGAGATAACCCCTCCGATGAGTCCTGGAGAGAGGCATAGAGCTTTTTCTATAGGGAATTTTCCTTGAAGAAAATATTCCGGAAGAAACAAGATGAAAAGCTGATTTCGCAATGGTTTGTAGGCAAAAATAGGAAAGGAAAGAAAATGGCAAAGGAAAATCGTAGTATTATTAACATCTTGGATTTGAGCATTGAAGAGCTGGATCATTTGATGGATCTGGCGGATAAGATTGAGAAAAACAAAGAAGAGTACTGGGAAAGATGTAAGCATAAGAAGCTGGCGACTCTCTTTTTCGAGCCTTCCACAAGAACCAGACTTTCCTTTGAAGCGGCTATGTTGGAATTAGGCGGATCTGTTCTGGGCTTTGCCGGAGCTAGCAGTTCCTCTGCAGCCAAAGGCGAAAGTGTGGCGGATACCATTGAGACCGTCTCCAACTATGCGGACATTATTACCATGCGACATCCCAAGGAGGGAGCGCCGGTGGTGGCGGCAAACCATACCTCCGTACCCTTTATCAATGCGGGAGACGGCGGACATTTTCACCCTACCCAGACCTTGGCTGACCTTTTAACCATTCGAAGATGTAAAGGAGAGCTTTCCGGTTTAACCATCGGTCTTTGTGGAGACTTGAAATTTGGTCGTACCGTACATTCCCTGATTGACGCCATGCTCCGTTACCCCAATAATCGCTATATTCTGATTTCTCCGGAGGAGTTGCAGCTGCCGGAGTACGAAATTGAAAAGCTGAAGGAAGAAGGAGCGGAATTCATTCAAACCACTGACTTAGAGGGCTCCATTCCTGAGCTGGATATTCTTTACATGACCAGAGTGCAGAAGGAGCGTTTCTTTAACGAGGAAGATTATCTTCGTTTGAAGGACATTTACATCCTGACCAAGGAAAAGCTGGAAAATGCCAAGAAGGATATGGCGATTCTTCACCCCCTTCCCCGTGTAAATGAGATTTCCGTGGCGATTGATCAGGATGAAAGAGCCAAGTATTTCTACCAGACTCTCTGTGGAAAGCAGATGCGTATGGCATTGATTCTGTATCTATTAGGATTGGATTAGTAAAAAAATTTGGATCTAAAAATGATAGCCTGAACAACAGCTTAAAGCATAACTTGAAGCAAGACTATAAGTGAGAAGTTTCTGGAAAAGCATGCCGAAGAGTTTTATCAGAAGGTATTGAAAATCATTAAGCCATTTTGTATGGAAAGAGAATTTAGCATAGAGAAAGGATAAAAGATGAAGATTGACGGAATCGAAAACGGAATTGTACTGGATCATATTAAGGCCGGAAAAAGTATGCTGGTATACAAATATCTGGGACTGGACAGTGTAAAGAGCCCGGTGGCTTTGATTCAAAACTGCCATTCTCAGAAGATGGGACAGAAGGACATTGTAAAGATTGCGGAAAACATTGACTTGGATCTAAATGTCTTAGGCTATATCGGACCGGGCATTACGGTAAACTATATCCAGGATGGAAAACGGGTGAACAAGGCTACTCTGTCTTTACCGGACACCCTAAAGAACGTTTTGCATTGCAAGAATCCCCGTTGCATTACCTCTACAGAGCAGGAATTGCCGCACATCTTTAAGCGAATTCAGGGACAAAAAAGACAGTATCGTTGCATTTACTGTGATACAATTGCGAAAAATGACGATTTTGAATAAGAGATAATAGCGTAAAGCTTTTTTGGGCGAAGAAAAAAATTTCAAATCGCAGAAAAAACCGAAAGCGAGATATTTCATTCAATGAGAATAGGAGAGTAGTATGGAGAAGAAAATTTTAGACAGAAGAAGAGCGGGACTTTTGATGCCTATATTTTCCTTGCCGGGAAAATACGGTATCGGTTCTTTTTCCAAGGAGGCCAGAGCCTTTGCAGACTTTTTAAAAGAGGCGGGCCAGAGCTATTGGCAGATTCTTCCCTTAGGCCCCACGGGCTATGGAGATTCCCCCTACCAAAGCTTCTCCACCTTCGCCGGAAACCCCTATTTTATTGACTTGGAGCAGTTACAGGAGGAGGGCTATCTTTCAGAAGGGGATTGTGCAGAGCTTGCCAATGCCTCCGAGAGCCAAATTGACTACGGTATGCTTTATGAAAAGCGTTATCCTGTGCTGAAGAAAGCTATGGACCGCTTTTTCGAAAAGCTGAATACTCCGGAAGGACAGGAAGAAAAAAAGGCTTTTCAGGACTTTTGCGAGAAGAATTCCTTCTGGCTTTCTTCTTATGCCCGTTTTATGGAAGGAAAGCTTCCCTATCCTAAGGAGTTTCACGAAGCCTGCCAGTACTTTTTCCAAAAGCAGTGGCTAAGCTTAAAGGCCTATGTGAATAGCCTTGGGATTCAGCTGATTGGAGATATTCCCATCTATGTTTCTCTGGATTCCTCTGATGTGCTGGACAACCCCTCCCTGTTCCAACTGGAAGGGGGAAGACCCAAGGCGGTGGCAGGTTGCCCTCCCGATGCCTTTGCGGAAAATGGACAGCTTTGGGGAAATCCTCTCTATGACTGGGAAAAGCATAAGGAAACAGGCTATGCCTGGTGGATTTCCAGAATGAAGCACTGCTTTACTCTTTATGATGTGGTAAGAGTGGATCATTTCCGGGGATTTGATGAGTATTATTCTATTCCTTACGGGGATGAAAATGCGAAAAGGGGCCACTGGGAGAAGGGTCCGGGAATGGACTTGTTCCATGCTTTAAGAGAAGCTTTGGGAGAGCAGGCGGTGATTGCGGAAGACTTGGGTTATGTCACAGAGTCTGTAAAAAAACTGGTGGAAGACAGCGGTTTCCCCGGGATGAAGCTTCTGGAATTTGCCTTTGACTCCAGAGAAAGTGGAGATTATCGGCCCAATACTTGGACGGAAAATACGGTTTGCTATACGGGAACCCATGATAATCAGGTCTTAAAGGAATGGTTCTTGGAAATTGAAGATGCGGATCGACAGATGGCAGCAGACTATGTGGGAAAAACCGTGGAAGAGCTCCTGGCTATGGATTATGTGGACTTTTTCATTAAACTGACTTTAAATTCCAGATCCAACACGGCAATTATCCCTTATCAGGATTATTGCCATAAGGGAAAGGAAGCCAGAGTGAATAAGCCCTCCGTTCTAGGCTGTAACTGGAGCTATCGATTCCAAAAGGAAGATTTCACCAAGGAAATGGCGGAGAAGATTCGTGCTTTCTGTGAGGAAAGCAAGAGAATCTAAAGCGGTTTTCTGGCTATTTCTATAGCTGAAGCTATGGCAGCTTTTGTTAGAAGTTATAAAGCAGCATATATCATTCGGAATACAGTATAGAGAAGATAGGGAAAGATGAGAGAAGAAGTAAATTGTCCGAAGAATAGAGAAAAGAAAAAGGGGATGGTGGCCTTTGACTTAGACCATACCCTCTTAGACCATAAGAAGGGAGCTATCACGCCCTCCAGCTTGGAAGCCATTGAACGCCTAAAGGAAAATGGCTATCTTGTGGTGCTGGCTTCCGGCAGAAATATGTATGACCGCTATTCTTACGACTATTTGAAAGAAATCGCTCCCCATGCTTTGGTGCAGATGAACGGTACCAAGGTGCTTTTGGATCCCTTGGAGAAGCAGGAAGTTTTGATGCATAGCGTGATGTCCAAGGATTTGCTGGAACGATTGATTCGCTTTGGAAAGGAACATCATATTGCTCTTGGAACCGCCATAGAGGATAGGGATTATTTCACGGAAGAGGAACAGGTGGTACAGTACGACCTGAATTTTGTGCAGGAAAGCGACAGGAATTTCGCTCCGGTGGAGGAACTTTTACAAGAAGAGGTTTCCGCTCTCTGTTATTGCGGTGGCGTAGAGGGGGCAGAGGCTATTAGAAAGAATTTTCCGGAGTTAAATGTCTTTCCCTTTAGCAGAGACACCGGGGCCGACCTTTTGGAAAAGGGCTACAGCAAGGCTATGGGCTTAGAGAAAATCGCCGAGGTTTACAAGATACCCAGAGAAAAGACGCTTGCCTTCGGCGACAGCTTTAATGATGAGGAAATGCTTCTTTGGGCAAATGTTGGAGTAGCTGTAGGAAACGCCATTCCTTATATCAAAGAAAAGGCGGATATTGTGGCAAAGCCCATTTGGGAGGACGGTATATATCTTACGCTAAAGGATTTAGGGTTGGTTTAAGAAGCAAAAGGGAGAGTATCAAACTTTTTGCTTTCAGCAGGAATATATAGCTATTCTTAGAATGAGTAACGAGGAAAAAATGATTAAGGAAGCCTTATATTATCAAAGAGGAATCAGAGGGAAAGAGGCGGAAAAAGAGCTTCTTATTTTGGAAAAGCGGGAGCTTTCCAAAGAGGAAAAAGAAGAGTTTATAAAAAAATGGGGAGGAAGCTATTCTTCCCTTTTTTGCTATAGACTTTCGGAGCCCTTCTTCTATCCGGAGGGAGGCGGCCAGCCCTGTGACAGAGGAAGCATTGCCGGTGCAGAGCTTCTCTTTGTGGAGGAAAATGAAGGGGAGCTGTGGCATTATTTAGAAGTGGATTTGCCTGAGGGAGAAAAAGTCCTTTGTAAGTTTGACGCGGTTTTTCGGAGATGGCAGTCGGAAAACCACAGTGCAGAGCATATTTTTTCAGGCCTTGTGAGCAAGAGTTTTCCCTATAAAAACAGCGGTTTTCACATGGAATGTTTCGGGGAAAATCCCCACATGACCGTGGATTTTGACGGAGAATTCAGCGAGAAGGAACTGGAGGAGCTGGAGCAGGGGGTGAATGCCGTCATCCGAAAAAATCTTCCCATAAGAGAAATTTATCTGGAAGGGGAAGAAGAAAATACGAGTTCAGAAAGAAAGGACGGGAATATTTCATTTCGACAAAAGAAAGCTTTAGAGGGGGATATCCGTATAATTGAAATTCCCGAGGTGGAT
>NZ_DBHIGR010000057.1:0-11694 GCF_057249185.1 Oribacterium sp. | reverse complement strand
AAAGCCCAAAAATCCCGAGAATCCTTTTTCACTTTTCGGATTTTCCACTTTTGAAATAGGCTTTCCTTGTGCATCTACTTTCCAAACCTCAGCGCGAAGTTTTTGATTCTTATCCGCCTGATTACTTGGATCAAAATTCACCTCCACATTCTCACTAAGCTGATCCCAGATATTCATTTCCGTAATTCGAATTGGAGCCACAAATCCGCGAATCCTATCCTTTTCTTTATTTACAGCCGATTCTATTCCGGAGTTAGCTGTACCTGCTGCTACCGCTATGGAAAAATTCTCCTGTTCAATATCGTCTGCAAGAGGTTTTTCTAAAGGGTGCCCCGAAATCATCCACCGTGCACTCTTTCCGGTCAAATCGTTTAAATGGCTGTAATTTATCTTCGGTCCAAAACCAAGTGTATAAAAAGCATCAACATTGTTTAGATTCGTAAGTTCTGCTCTGGCCTGGGTTAAGGCCGCTTCTTCATAGCCACGACCACTACCATAGGAATATCCCGCTTGATAATCTGCTGTAAACTCATAAATACCTTCCGGGAGAGCAGAAGTACCTCCTCCAATGTTGGCCTTGTCCACAACCTTTCCGGGAACATTTCCATAACCGATTAAGTGTCCGGCTGCATTATACTTCTCTGCCTTTTGTAAGAAATAAAATGGATGATTTCCATCTGCATTGTATTTCGGAAAATAAGAGAAGTTTGGATCATAGGCTGTTATGAAAATGACCACCCGTCTGGCATCTTGTCGAATGCTCTGGGTATGAGCTCCTGCCGTTGCTCCATTTTGGAAATTCACAGCCTCCTTAATTCCTGCTGCATAGTTTAGCCCATTACCGGTTTCACCTTCCAGAGTAATTCCATTTACTGTTTGCTGGAATAAAGATACATCCTTTGTAAATCCAAGTACTTTTTCTGCATCATTATAGGGAGTATCGGATAAAGATTTAACTCCTTTAAACTGTCCTCCAGGTACATTATAAGTTATATTTCTGGTTCCTCCCATGGTAACCAGTGCAAATTGAGCATCATAGGCAGGGCTTTTAGATAAGTCCTCTACCAAATCATTGACAAATTTTTTACCATAATAGTGCCTTGTACCAACTTTACCAGTCGAATCAATTTTATCATACGCCGGTCTTGTCTTATCTTTCTTTACCTCTTCATTGTAAGGGAATCCCATATACATGGACTTATCATAAACAAAGATAACATCCAGCTTATTCTTCTGCCCTCCTTCCACAACCGGTCTGGCCGTTAAGGTGAGGTCATAGGAGCCGTCCGCCTTTTTGGTAATATACTTCTCCTGTTGCATCTCAAGATTATGCTTAGGATAGGTATGGGTATAGGTTTTGGTATCCAGCTTATAGAAGAAATAGTAATAAGGATAACAAACCTTTCGATCCGGATAATTAGGAAGGCTCTGGCCGCTATCCCAGGTGGTCATATTCCAGTAATCATCCCAAGATCTACCTTCCGTTGCATTTCGATAAACATAATCGTCATACACAAACTTGGAAACCATGTGCTTGGTGGACATATAATACACTTCATCTCCCCAAGCCATAAGGTTATTTCTATTATAGTCTCGATTCGTGTTTGCATTCATCCAAGTAATATCATAATAGCCCGGATAAACCCGATCATGTCTGGTATAGCCCGGAAGATCCTGATATACGTAGCTTGTCTCTACTCCATATTGATTATAAGGATATCTGATACTTTGGTATAAAGGCTGTTCATGGGTAAACTGGGACATATCCACACTGATGCTTGGTCCAACTTGACGAAAATCCCCATCAACATAATAGAACTTCGCCGTAGTATTTCTCGCAGCATTTGGGCCTTGAGACCAGGTCAATGTATAGATAGAGAAGCTTTTTACATTGAACTCTCGCACAATATAAGCACTCTTATCTGTAATACTGTTCTTATCCTCTTCCTTAGCCCCTTCTGTTCCTTGCTGATTATTCTCTTCTGTTTTTCCTCCTATGCCTTCATTTTTTGCCAATTCTTCCGCTTCCTTGGCATTTTCCTCTACTAAATTCTTTTTCTTCTTTTCCGTATCGGAAACGGTTTCTACATAGGCAATCGTATCGTTGCCTTCAGATTCTACCAAGTGATGAATAGCAATATTTTCCGGCTTAGCTTCTTCCGGTAAAATATCTTTGGAAATACTTAAGCGTACCGCTACCGGAAGAGAAGGTTCTACTTCTTCGCCCTCTGCATTCACAAAATGAATATCAATGGAACGAGAATCTTCATATAAACCTCTTGCCTTTAATGCATCTACCTGTGCTGCACTTAGCTCTTCCTCGCCCCCTTGCGCCTCTTCCGGTTTTACTCTCTTACTTACCTGAAGGCTTACCGCCTCATGAAAGGCTTCCTTATCGTAAAACACCTCTACAACACCAAAATCATCAAGTTCTTTATGTTGGCTCTTTCGTCCTAACTCATTCAAGCTATAGATTTGATATTTTGCGGTATATAGTTCGGAAAGGAATGGAGTAATATCTGCCTTCATTTCCTGATAAAGGGCAAGAACGGGATCTTCTTGATTGTTTTTTGCCTTTTCCTTCTTATTCTCCCCTTCTGCCTTCACCTCTGTAATTACCACAGAGCTTTGTTCTTGACTCTCTCCTGCAGAAGAAGAAGCCTCTGGGCTTTGGCTTTCTTCCGTTGTAGCAAGTGTCTCAGAGCCTTGTCCCGCTTCAGAAGCAGTTGTAAGTTCGCTAGATTGACTTTCTTCAGAAGATGCCAGATTTTCATTACTTTGTGCTGTAGATGGAAGAGCTTCCGTATTCTGCTTTACTTCTTGTTCTTCTCCTTCCTTTTTCGCATTACTCTTTTTGATTTTATCCTCTAAGTTTTTTAAATCTTCCAGAATAGATTTTGCAAGCTTTGTTTTACTTTGAACCTTCACACTGGGATAGCTGTTACTATCTACAAAAAGCTGAAAACGTAAATCCTGTTCTCCGTGGTTTTCATAGAGGAAATGAATCAGCTCAGTTCCCTGTACCTTGTATTCCTTATTACTTGAATCAGAATTGATAAAGTCCGGTTTCGCAGCTGCATTCTTCTCTTCCTCAGTCATTTCCTGACTAGCGGATTCAGAACTTGCTTCCTGTGTGGCTTCAGAAGTCTCCTTCGCGGGTTCAGCATTTTCCACTTGAGACTGAGCAGCCTTCTCCTCTTTCGCCTTGTCTGCTTCGCTCTTCTCCAAAGCAAGTCTTTCTTTCTCTCTCTCAGGAGCCAATGCTTCCTCATACCAATCGGGATTTCCCTGCTCCATTAATTTGCCAAAAGAGGAATCCTTAGCGAAAAATCCCAAGGCATCTTTTCCTTGCTTTTCGATTTCTCTGGTACGCTCGGTAGGATTAATTTCCACAATAGCTCTTACTTTAGCCCCGTTTTCCTGATAAACCGCCTCTGTTCCATTTACAAAATTATCCAGAGAGATTTCGTAAAGTTCCTTTCCTTCTGCAAGACTATCTCTGTAAAGCTGCAAAAGCTCAGGATCTTTACTATAGCTTAAGCTTTCTGTGATGGAAAATTTGACACCTTCATAAATAGCCGCTTCCGCAGCCTGGCGCAAATCCTCCCCTTTGAAATGGAGCTTAACATTGTCTCCTCTACTTTCAATTCTGTTTGGAGAACCTCCCTGTTCTTCCTGTGCATCTGCCGATAGCACGAGTCCATGAGAACCTGTTAAAACAAGGCAAAGTACCATAAGCATGGAAAGCTTGGCTTTCCAATTCTTTTGGCCCTTATTCCTTTCTTTTTTGCGAAGTACTCTCATTTGTCATCCCTCTTTTTTTCTCTATTCTCTCCGGCTTCACGGGATTTTCCGGAATTTCTTCCAAAAAAATGGGCCGTATTGCCGTCCGAGAAAGTACTAAATAAATACCCTTTTCTTTCTCACACTACAATATCGGCCTTTTTGAAAAAATTATAACAGGAAGTTTTTTCGCAAAATGCATTTTTATTTTAATTTTTTGTTTTTAGAAAAGCATGCAAAGGAATCCTTTATTCTCGATTAGTCATTCCCCCACAGTGCCCTATTCTTATTAAGTAGAAATTTTTTCAACGGAAGTATTTCGACAAAAAAGAGGGATAGTATTAATTTTTAATAATCCATCCCTCTTTTATCCTTTGCACACTGTTTATCTATAAAAGAAGCAAGTTACAAGCCATACTTTTTTCTTATCTCTTCTAGTACCTCAATTGCAGGCGTAGTCCTTCCGGCAGCAATATCTTCTTCAGAGCGTTCTATTTCCTCATAAATATCTTCTTCATCTTCTATATCTTTTAGTAATTCAGCAAATGAGGAATAGCTTTTTTTATTTGGTGTATTCTTTAGCTGCTCTACTTCGCGCAGAGCCTCAATAGTAATCTCCAAGTTAGTTTTCTTCTCAAGGAAAGCTTCTTCCTTCATCATCTCTCTACTCCTTCCCATCATTGCAGGACATATTTATAAACCAAACTCCAAAAGCAAAGATTGTAGATACTCCTGATCTGTTGAAGATTTCTTAATATCATCAATTCTACCATGTTCTGCCAACAGTCCCATTAATTGTATTACCTTTTGTTTAGCTATAATTTCTTTTTCTCTACCTTTTTCTATTCCTTTTTCTATTCCCTCTTTTAGCGCTTTTTTCCTATAATTCTCTAATAGAACATTCATTTCTTTGCCTCCTTTCTCATTGGGCTTTGCATTTTTTAGTAGTGCAACTCTCCTTGATAATATACCCGAATTCATTTGCTTTGTTTCTGTTGCATGAAAATCTTCGGCTAATTTTCCCAAGGGACTATTATCCACATAGGATGTATTAAAATAAATAATATGAGACTCATCCCAAAACGGCTTTCCGGATTCTTGTATTGTTCTTTCTATATGATAAATCTGAAGTTGCCCTTGAAGCACATCATTTGCTGTAATAAATATAACATAGGATTTGGGTAATTGCGAAAAATGATTTCCTTTTTTTAGATAGTGCATGTCCATTAAACCGGCATGATAACGCGCTCGTTTAGGCTCTGCTCCGGAAATGTTATTTTGAATTTCAATATTGTAAATATTATTATTCCCATCTTCACAGAGGCAGTCTAAAACCAAAGAGTGTCCATGAAGATTCGATAAATTCTTTTGAAGGCTTTGTCTTTTCAGCTTTAATGTAGAATCGTCCATAATAGTTTGCAGAATATATTCTGTACATTCCTTATCTTGCAAAACCACTTTCATAAATAAATCATCCATAAGAGTAAGAGAGGAAATGATTTTTTGCTTTTCCACCATATCATTTTCAACTTTAGATTTAGGCATGAGTTCCCTCCTTGTAATGAAAAGAAATAATAGATTAAGAATACTATGTATAGAAACATGAACTTTATACTAGTATACGACCATCATTCAAAATCACCTATACTCCACATTCGGATAATATCCGTAAATGGAGTAGGTTTTTTGACATGGAACAGAAGCCAATAAATGGCGTAGGTATATCATTTATAGGCTTCTTACTCTTGTTCTACTGTTATGAATGAAATTATAGAACAACAGAAAAAATTTTAAATCACCGCCTTATCCAAGAGGAAATCAATCAGATTGATATGTAAAACGCCATAATCATCATACCAACGTTTTCCGATATCTCTTCGCACCAAAATTTTGGGAAAAGAGTCACCGGTAAGCGAAAACGGTCTAAGCTCTATTTCTGTCTTTTCTTCTGTAGGCATAGCATAGGCGGATTGAATATATGTTCTCTTTCCTCCGGAATTTATCACAAAATCAATCTCACGAGCCGTCCGAACAGAATTCCCCTTTTCATTCTTTTCTCTGGCATATACTACTCCCACATCCACAGAAAACTGCCTTACCATCAATTCGTTATAGAGAATGTTTTCCATGATATGAGTCATTTCCTGCTGACGAAAACCGATTCTGGCATTTCGAAGCCCAATGTCCTCACAGTAATATTTATTTGGTGAGTCAAAGTAGGCTTTTCCCTTCACATCATAGCGTTTACTTTCCGAGAAGAGAAAGGCATCCTCCAGGTGTCCGATATACGCTCGAATGGTGTTCGGAGACACGGAAATGCCTTGCTTGGATTGCAAGGTATTGGCCAGCTTTGCCGGATTCGTAAGAGAACCGATGGAAGAACAGAGCAAATCCAAAATCTGCTCCAGAATATCCTGTCTTTCGATTTTCTTTCGCTCCACGATATCCTTGATATACACCTCCGAAAAGAGGGATTTTAGATAGTTCATCTTTGCAGCTTCGTTGGGTCTGGATAAGATTAAGGGCATTCCCCCATAAAAAGCATAGTCGTCAAAAGCTTCATTTTTATCCCCTCCTACTGCGGAATAGTATTCTAAGAAACTTAAGGGATGGACCCGAATTTCATCGCTTCTTCCCCGAAACTCCGTAAGAATATCACTGGAAAGCATCTTGGAATTACTCCCCGTCACATAAACATCCAGATTCGGAATGGAGCGTAAATCATTTAAGGCATCATAAAAGCTAATCTTCTTCCCCTCGGGGTTGTAGGGATTGGGGACTTCATCGGACATCTGAATTTCATCAATAAAAAGATAATGTTCTTCTGTTGTTCCGGAAAGCTTCTCTCTGACAAAGGAACTTAAGCGAAGTGGATCCCTAAATTGAATGTCCTTCGCCAAGTCCAGCTCAATGCTGATAATCTGCTCTTCCTTCACCTGATGATTTAACAAATAATCTTTATATAGCTTCTTCAACAAATAGGACTTTCCGCATCGTCTGATTCCGGTAATCACTTTAACCAAACCGTCAAAGCGATAGGATATAAGCTGTTTTAAATAGCTATCTCTTTGGATTTCCATAAACCGTCTCCTTTATTGAATTTTATTGCCCTAAAAGGCTTTTATATTCAATACTATAACTTCTATTCGACTCTTATACAAGATACTTTCTGTTGACCTGCCAGGAATATTCTACTGACTTCTCCGGAACATATCTTGCTTTCCTCCCTATATAGAACTTCTTACTTTTTCTTCCTGAAAGCCATTGCCCCACCTTCTCTTCCGTGATACACTTACACAGGCTTATGCGAGTTTTTACTTGCAAAAATTCAAGAGAAAGGAAGGAAAATGCAAATGAAAAGCGGCGACGACACGGATCCTAGTACTTATGATATTTCCATGGGGCAGGGATTTGTGAATATCTATCAATCCTTCCTTCTGATCGGATAAATCGTGAAAATATCATAAGTTCTTTTCCCTGTGTCCATAGTTTTTTGGGAAGGAGCTTACATGAACGAAGAAGAGAGAGTTTTACAGGATTACCAGCAGGAAATTCTGGATATTTTGCGGGGGCCGGATGATCCCGCGGTGAAGAAAGAGCGTTTGGAAGACTACCATGCCAATGATATGGCCTCCTGTCTTCCTGAGCTGACAAAAGAAGAACGGGAAGTTTTCTATTCCTTATTGGATATGGAAAGCCTTGCGGAAATGATGGAATACGCAGAGGATGCAGGGCAATATCTGGAGGAAATGGATGCACAAAAGGCTGCCGACATTCTGGTAAAGATGGAGCCGGATGATGCGGTAGACCTATTAAAGGAAACCGAACCGGATATCAAGAAGGCTTGGATTTCTCGCATGCCTTTAGAGAATAGAAAAGAATTACAGTCCTTGGCATCCTATAGTGAGGACTTAATCGGTTCTCGTATGACCACCAATTTCGTGTCTTTGGAAAGCAACCTGAACATCCGGGAAGCCATGCGTTCCTTGATTGAACAGGCTGCGGAGCATGACAATATTTCCACCCTCTATGTGGTGGATGAAAATGAATCCTATTACGGTGCGGTAGATTTAAAGGATATCATTATCGCCAGAAAGGATACCAAGCTTGAAGACATTACCGAAACTGCCTACCCCTTTGTCTATGCGGATGAACGGATTGAGGATTGCTTGGAAAAGATTAAGGCCTATTCCGAAAACTCTATTCCGGTACTGGGAGAGTACAAGGAAATTCTCGGTGTTATCACTGCTCAGGATATCTTAGAGGTTTCCGATGACGAGATGGCGGAAGACTACGCTAAGTTGGGAGGTCTTTCTGCAGAAGAGGATTTAAATGAACCTGTTGTGGATAGTGTGAAGAAACGTCTTCCCTGGTTGATTATGCTTCTGTTCCTGGGACTTTTGGTTTCCACCGTTGTGGGACTTTTCGAAACTGTGGTGGCGCAGCTCACCATCGTCATGGCCTTCCAATCCCTGATTTTGGATATGGCGGGAAATGTAGGAACGCAGTCACTTGCGGTAACCATCCGTGTCTTAATGGATGAGCAATTAAAGGCCGGAGACAAGCTGAAGCTACTTGTAAAGGAAATGAGTATCGGCGGCATTAACGGATTGGTCTTGGGATTTTTCTCATTAGTGGGAATCGGGGCTTATATCTATTTCTTTAAGCATATGCCCCTCCATGTCTCCATCGGAATTGCCTTCTGTATCGGCATTTCCCTATTACTGGCTATGGTCATCTCCTCCTTTGTGGGAACCATCGTCCCCATCTTCTTTAAGAAAATCGGCGTAGACCCGGCGGCAGCCTCCGGTCCGCTGATTACTACCATCAATGACCTGGTGGGAGTAGTAAGCTACTATGGACTGACATGGCTATTAATTTTGGAAATCATGCAGATTAAAGTCGCATAATAAAACAGCAATAAGCAAGTCTTATCAGACAAAATATACTATATTAAGCTGTCTGACCTATAGTTTAAAAGGTCTATAGCTTAAAAGTCTTTTAGAACAAAACCTGTTGATGAAAACCGCTCTATGCCCTTATGAATCAAAGGCATAGAGCGGTTTAATATTTTTACAGATGGAGAAGAATAAAATGTAAAACCAAAAATAATCTGTGGGCTTTTCCGCCGTATAGCTTTGTGATACGGGGTAATCTGAGCCCGTCAGTACTTGCTGAAAGCGAGTGAAACGAAGCTTGAAGCTTAGTACAGCTACGAAGGCGAAGTTAGCGGGTGCGTGCCCCGTGTACAAAGCTATACTGCGGAAAAGCAAAAATCTTTATGTTTTACACTCTATTCTTCTCTTTCTTTGACCTTTGATTCCAAAAGGGCATAGACCTCCCCTTCTGGAAACTCCTTGCCAGTCCATAGCCGGAAGGACTCCGCCCCTTGATAAAAGAGCATGGGTAAGCCGTTCATAAAAGGTAATCCCTGTTCTTTTGCCTGCTGTAAAAGCTTCGTTTCCAAAGGATGGTAAATACAATCTGCCACAAAAAGCCCCTTATGAAGCCAGCGACTATCCTCTACCAGGGAACGGTCCTCTTTCATACCTACGGAACTGGCATTCACCAGGATATCACTGCCCCCGCAGGATTCTTCCAAATCCCTTTCCAGGCTTTTTAAAGAAATCTTTCTTCCGGATTCCTTTTCGCATCGTTCTACAAAGTCTTCGTACTTTCTCTTACTTGCTTCTCGAACCAGTACTTCTATTTCCGAAAGCTCCGTGCCGATGCCATAGCTAAGGATGGCCTTACCGGCACCTCCTAATCCTAAAAGACTAAGCTTCTTTCCTTTTAAAGCAAGTCCCTTTGCTTCCAAGCCCCGAAAGAAGCCTTTACCATCTGTACTGTGCCCCTCAATCTCTCCATTTTCCTGGAAAACCAAGGTATTTACCGAATGGGCAAGTCTTGCTTCCTTGGAAATGCTGTCACAAAGGGGAATCACCTCCTCCTTTAAGGGCATGGTGAGGTTACAGCCTTGCAGCTTCATTTTCCGAAAAACGGGTAATGCGCCCGCTAAATCCTCCTTTTGTAAATCAAAGGCAAGATAGCGGGCATTGATTCCCAACAAGTGGAAGGCTTCGTTATGCATGGCAGGAGAAAGGCTATGCTCCACCGGGCTGCCCAAAAGGCCAAAAAGTCCGGTTCTGCCGTCAATTTCCCAACAACTTTCTTCTCTACAAGCACTCATTGGCTCCAACTTTCTCCTTCTTCCTCTTCTTTTATCTGCTTTGTTCTTCTTTTATCTGCTATCTTCTTGTATCTGCTATCTTCTTGTATCTCGTTTTATATCTTGCTTTATCTTCTTCGTTCTTCCTTTATCTTTTTTGCTCTTCCTTTAAGCTTTTTGCTCTCTCCTCATAGCTTTTATTATCCAAATGTAGTTTTGCCCAGAGAAAGAGATGCAATATCGTCAGTCCAAAAATGCAGTAAAGTCCGAAAACCTTTGACAAAAGCACCGCCGCCAAAACACCGGAAGCGAAGGCAAGAATCATCAGGCCGTGTCTCTTCGCAAGTCTGGCGGATTCTTCATTTTTGAAAAATAAGGCTTGGGTCAGATGACTTCCCATTTGCCGAATATGATTGGTGCAGAAGGTTGTGGCCATGGGAATTCCCTCCGCTTTTCGGAAAATATTGAACTGCATGGCACAGATAAAGCTTAAGCTTAATTGACATAACTGATCCGGCCAACTCGCCGGCATCAGCCCCACAAGGAAACAAACCAGCGACTCAAAAAGGAGAATTTTCTCTTCAAAATCTCTCTTCTTTAGATTTTTATGGTTTTGCCCAATATACTCCGATAAAATCACACCTACCATATAGGCGGTAAAGGGAGCCAAAGAATACAGGGCTCTCCCCCATTTTCCCTTTCCCAAAGACAACATCATGATGACAAGATTGGCCGTCTGGGCATTGGCAAATACCTGTCCTCTAAGACTGTAAGTGTATCCACCATAAAAGCCCCCCGAAAATATCAGGAGGGCAAAAAACCAAAGCTTTTCATGAATTTTCCAGGTTGCCTTAACTTTATCCATTTTGCAACAGCCTCTGTCTTACAATTTCATAGGCCAAAACACCGCAGGCCACGGAAGCATTGAGGGAATCCAGCTCTCCCTTCATAGGAATGGAAGCCTGCATATCACAGGATTCCTTTACCAAACGGGAAACACCTTCTCCTTCATTCCCCAGCACCAAGCCGATGGGACCGGTAAGGTTCAGCTTATACATGCTTTCTCCCCGCATGTCTCCGCAGACAAACCACATGCCTTCCTTCTTCAGCTCCTCCATGGTCTGCACCAGATTGGTCACCTTGCAAACCTTGGTATAATTCAAGGCTCCGGCACTGGTTCTGGCAACAGTTGCGGTTAAGCCCACAGCTCTTCTCTTCGGAATGATTACTCCATGGGCTCCTGCAAGATTTGCAGTACGAATCATCGCTCCCAGGTTGTGAGGGTCTTCGATTCCGTCTAAAAGGAAGAAAAAGGGCGCTTCTCCCTTGTCCTTCGCCACCTGTAATAAATCCTCCAAGGGCGCATATTCATAGGCGGAAAGATAGGCAATAACCCCCTGATGCATTTCCCCAGAGGACATCTCGTCCAAACGGGATTTTTTCACAAAGTCAATCACCAGATCCTGCTTCTTCGCCTCTCGAAGAATGCTTAAAATAGGACCGTCCTTCAAACCATCCTGAATAAACAGGCGGTCAATGGTCTTTCCGGCACGAAAGGCCTCCAGCACCGGGTTTCTGCCGATTAGGGTATATCCCTCTTCTCTCATCCTCTTCCTCTTCCTCTTCCTCTTTCCTACTACTTCCTATTTCTATGCTCTGACACTTTATAAGTGCTTTTCTATATGGCTTTCTTTATAGCTTTCTTTATAGCTTTCTTTATGGCTTTCTTTATGGCTTTCTTT
>NZ_DBHIGR010000056.1:0-11993 GCF_057249185.1 Oribacterium sp. | reverse complement strand
GGACACCAGACCAGAAGATGGAACCCTAAGATGGCTCCATACATCTACACCGAGAGAAACGGTATTCACATCATTGACTTACAGAAGACTGTAAAGCTTGTAGATGATTCTTACAACGCATTGTCTCAGATCGTTGCTAACGGTGGAACCATCCTTTTCGTAGGAACAAAGAAGCAGGCTCAGGATGCTGTTAAGGCTGAAGCACTTCGTTGTGGAGAGTTCTATGTAAATGAGCGTTGGCTTGGCGGAATGCTTACCAACTTCAAGACCATCCGTTCCCGTATCCAGAGATTAAAGGACATTGAGAAGATGGCTGAAGACGGAACCTTTGATGTATTGCCAAAGAAGGAAGTTACTCTTTTGAAGAAGGAGTGGGCTAAGCTTGAGGCTAACCTTGGCGGAATCAAGGATATGAAGTCTATTCCCGATGCAATCTTCGTAATCGATCCCAAGAAGGAGAAGATTTGCGTACAGGAGGCTCATTCTCTTGGAATTACTCTTTTCGGAATTGCAGATACTAACGCAGATCCTGAAGAGCTGGATTACATCATCCCGGGTAACGACGATGCTATCCGTGCCATCAAGTTAATCGTTGCTAAGATGGCTGATGCCGTTATCGAGGCTAAGCAGGGTGATATGACCGAGGAAGAAGCCGCTTTAGCAAGCAGTGAAGAAGATTTTACACAAGAGGCATAAGATAAATCAGGTCCCTTTTGCTCTATGAGTAGAAGGGACTATTTCCCTAATGTTATCGTTTAAAAGGAGGAAAGAAAATGGCAGAGATTACCGCAGCACTGGTGAAGGAATTAAGAGAGATTACCGGAGCAGGAATGATGGCTTGTAAGAAGGCTCTTACAGAGACAGCCGGAGATATGGATAAGGCTGTAGAGTACTTGAGAGAGCAGGGACTTGCAGGAGCAGAGAAGAAGGCAGGAAGAATTGCGGCAGAGGGTGTTTCCTTCACAAAGATTTCCGATGACGGAAAGACCGGCGTTGTAGTAGAGGTTAACGCTGAGACCGACTTCGTTGCTAAGAACGAAAAGTTCCAGAACTTCGTTAAGGAAGTAGCAGCTCAGGCATTAAAGACATCTGCAACGGATATCGACAGCTTCTTACAGGAGAAGTGGGATTTGGATCCTTCCAAGACTGTTTCCGAGCAGCTTTCCGCTACCATTTCCGTAATTGGGGAAAACATGAATATCCGTCGTTTTACCAAGATTACCGAGGAAAACGGTTTCGTTCAGGATTATATTCACTCCGGCGGAAGAATCGGTGTTCTTTTACAGGTTAAGTCCACAGTGGTAAATGATGCAATCAAGGATATGGCAAAGAACCTTGCTATGCAGATTGCCGCTTTAAATCCAAAGTACATCACTCGTGCAGAAGTTGATCAGGAATACTTAAAGAACGAGAAGGAGATCCTTTTGGCTGCTGCTAAGAACGAGAAGCCAAATGCTCCTGAGAAGGTTCTTCTTGGTATGGTTGAGGGAAGATTAAACAAGGAATTACAGGAAGTTTGTCTTGTAGACCAGGTTTATGTTCGTGCTGAGGATGGAAAGCAGAAGGTTGGTCAGTACCTTGAGAGCGTTGCAAAAGCACAGAACGCTGAAATTTCCCTTGTACGTTTCGTTCGTTACGAGACAGGAGAGGGACTTGAGAAGAAGAATGAAGATTTTGCTGCAGAAGTAGCTGCACAGATTAAATAATAAAGGAATCCCTCTTGCTGTTTGGTGAGAGGGATTTTTTTACGATTTTTTAAGAGTAGGCTTGGGAAGCGTGAGATTTCTCATTCTTAAAGAGTATTGCCGATGTAGCATACGATATCTTGTTAAAATCATCAGAAAGGCTTAAAGAAAATGAACTGCATAGATATTTTGGAAAAATTGGTGGCTAGAGAAAGTACAAATCCGGGAGCTTTGGAGGAAGGGGTAGCCGAGGATATTTTGGCACTTTTAAAGGATGCGGTATCGGAGTTATCCGGTATTGTAGAAAAGCTTGAGGTAGAAGCTCACCGTCCCATTCTTCGAGTACTCCTTCCGGGAGAAACTAAGGAATGCTTCAGTTTTATCTGCCACATGGATACGGTACCTATCGGTCTGCATTGGGAGAAAAATCCCTTTGGAGAGTGGGAGGGGAACCGACTGTATGGTAGAGGCTCCTGCGATATGAAGGGCGGAACCGCTGCGGCAATCTCTGCATTTTTACAAATCTTGGCTTTGGCAAAGAAGGAGAAGCAAAAGCCCAAGATCTCTTTGCAAATGGTCTTCACCTGTGATGAAGAGGGGGACATGAAGGGCGTGGAGAAAGCCATTCAAGCAGGATGGCTGGATAAAGATACTTTACTTATGGATACGGAGCCCACAGACGGTACTATTCAAACCGCCCATAAGGGTAGATTCTGGTACGAATGGCAGTTTCATGGAAAGGCGGCTCATGCCAGTGAGCCTGAAACCGGAATTGATGCCATTCTCTCTATGGCCATGGCCATTCCGGAGGCGAAAAAGGGAGTGGATGCTTTGGAAAAGGATAGCTTTTTGGGGGATTCCAAAATCTGCTTCGGACAGTGCAGCGGAGGAATTCATCCCTATCAAGTTCCTGCAGAAGCCAAGGTTTCCGTTGATATGCGTCTGGTTCCCCCCTATACTGCGGAAACAGGAAAAGAAATACTGGAAAAAGCCGTGGAAAAGGTACAGAAAACTTATCCCGGTCTTCAATCCACCATTTTAATTACAGGAAATCGGCCTGCCATACCCCATTATGAAGAAAGTCTGCTTTTGGCAAAATGTAAAAAAGCCATTGAAGCAGCCGGATATCCCAAAGCCAAAGTCTGCCCCTTCCCGGGCTACACCGATACCGCCGTGGTCGCCGGAAAATGCGATAACCATACCACCCTTTCCTATGGTCCCGGATCATTAGACATGGCTCACCAACGAGATGAATACGTAGAAAAAGACGACGTGCTCCGCTGTGAGAAGGTTTATTTTGAGCTTTTAAAAGATTTTTATGAAAATGGCATTTGATTTTTATATGCTATATAGTTCTTGATATAAGAGGCTAGCCTTTATGCAAAGCCCTTTTTTCACAATTCTTATGACTTATTATTAGGAACATCAAGATTTTTACACTTTGGGTACAGAGAGTTGATTTTGACAACTTTTTAGTACTCACGACATTTATAGCACTCAACAAGTGTGATTGATGCATGGAACAGCTTTTCATGATACTATCTATGGTCCGGGGCAATCTGAGCCCGCGGGTACTTGCGGAAAGCAAGGGAACCACAGCTTTTCGCTTAGTACCCCTGCGTGGCGAAGTTAGCGAGAGCGTGCCCCGGACCATAGATAGTATCAAGAAAAGCGTAAACCTTCCCTGACCACAGGCAGTATCACTGAAAAGCGTATTCATAATAGAGCATTGTCTTCCTATAGAATATTCAAATAAATCCCTGTTATCTATTTAAAATCAGAATTAAAATTCCTCTTTTTAATATGCTATACTAATGCCTGTTTGCGGTTATAGAGGACTGCAAACGGGAGTGTAAAAATTACTAGTTGAAAAGGAGCATTATGAAGAGAAAGCTTGCATTAACCACATTGTCCTTACTGGCATTAGGCGTTCTTGCCTCTTGCGGACAGAAGACCAAGGAAAGTTCTGTAGCGGCAACCACTGCCAAGGCAGAGGAGTCCTCCGCTGAAACGGAAAAGGCTACAGAGAAAGCCAACGAGACCAAGGCTGAAGGAAAGTTGGCTATCGTTGCCACTTCCGAAGATTACAAGAAGTTATTTGATGAGTTTACAAAGGACACCGGCATTGAGACAGAACTCCTTTCCATGTCCTCCGGAGAGGTTCTCAGTAAGTTAAAGGCTGAGGGAGGCACACCTACCGCTGATCTTTGGTTTGGCGGCGGAATTGATGCTTTCATGAGCGCTAAGGATAGTGACTTACTGGAGAAGATTGATTTAGACGCTGCAAATGACTTTGCATCCGGCTATGTTGATCCTGATCACTATTGGTACACCAAGGGCGTTACCGTTGTAGGCTTTATTGTTAATGATGAGATGCTGAAGACTAAGAATGCGGAAGCACCTAAGAGCTGGGAGGATTTACTTAACTCCGCATACAAGGATGAGATTTTGATGTCCAATCCTGCAGTATCCGGAACCAACTACGGTGTTGTAAATGCTCTTTTACAGAAGAAGGGTGAAGAAGAGGGATGGAAGTACTTTACCGCATTAAATGATAATGTAAAGTATTACTCCAAGCGTGGAGGAGACCCAAGAGAGAAGACCGCTCAGGGAGAGGTTGCTATCGGAATCACCCCGATGGATAAGAAGACCGAGAAACTTGCTACAGAGCAGGGATGTTCTTTGGTTTATCCTGAAGATGGAATTCCTTATGTACCGGAGGGCGTTGCCGTATTTAAGGGCGCTGCCAATGCAGAGGCTGCAAAGGAGTTCTTAAACTGGTTATACAACAGTGAGGATCACTTAAAGGAATTGGCTGAAATTGACGGAAAGAACACCATTAAGGTTGTTTTACCAAAGCTGTCCAATGTTGACTTATCTTTCGACACCGGTCTGTTAATGAAGGAAGATTTATCCTTATTCGGTTCTCAGAGAGACAGTATCCTCAGTAAGTGGGAGACTTTAGCAGGTTCTAAGAACGAGGCTTAAGATGAAGTCGTTCTTTTCCCTAAAATCAATAGAGGAAAATGCAGAAAAGAGAGTGGAGTATTCCACTCTTTTTTCCGCTGTATTGTTTTCCCTCTTTATTATGCTTTTGATTCTTCCCATTCTTCTTTTTATCGTCTATCCGATTTTTTTGCTTTTTTGGAAAGCCTTTCAGGTGGAAAATCCGGGGCAATATTTCCAGGAGATAGCTCTGCGATATAAAACTGCATTTTTCCATAGTATGGAAAGCTCCTTTTACTCGGCGTTGATTTCTACCGGCTTGGCTTTTTTTCTTTCCTATGGCATTCGTTCTACCGGAAAATGGCAGAAAAGAATTGCTTTACTCCTTTTATCCATGAGTATGGTTTCTCCGCCCTTTATTTCTTCCCTGTCCTTTATTACCTTGTATGGCAGAAGAGGACTGATTACCTATCGTTTACTGGGATTATCCTTTGATCCCTATCATAAGTGGGGGGTAATTCTTATGCAAAGCATTCACTTTGCCTGTATGAATACCCTGTTTTTTACCAATGCCTTAGAGGATTTTGACGGAAAGCTCTATGACAGCGGACGGGACTTGGGGGCAAATGCTTTCTTCGTGCTAAAGGATATTTTACTTCCTTTGTTGTCTCCGGCTATTTTGGCCTCCTTTTTTTTAAGCTTTTTAAGAGGGCTATCCGATTTTGGAACCCCGATTATTATTGGAGGAAGATACAGTACGCTGGCAACGGAGATCTATCTGCAAATTATCGGTTTTTCCGACTTTTCTAAAGCTGCAGCCATGAATATTCTGCTTTTGTTTCCTGCCTTTTTCACTTTCCTTCTTTATCGGATGTCCATGAAAAAAGCGGATGATCGAAATAAGGAACAGAAAGGAAAAACCGGATTAAGACTGGACAGCAAGCATTGGATGAATCTTCCGATTCAATTCCTTTTGTTTTTCTTTTTGCTGTTCCAGGCACTGCAATATGCCTCCATTTTCCTCTATGGATTTCTGCGGTTTAACAAAAAGCAAATCTTTTTTACTTGGGAAAATATGGGCAGTCTTTTTCAGTATAATCTTTCCACCATGGGATTAAGCTTGCTGTTGGCTTTTACCGCCTCCGTATTAGGCAGTTTTTTCGCCTTTCTTTTGACTTACCTTATGGAAAGAAAGATGAAAAGAGGCAAAAAACTTTTGGACTTTGCGCTTTCTTTACCTTATTTGCTTCCCGGAACTTGCTTCGGTCTTGCCTATATCCTGGCTTTTAATAAGGCGCCCTTAAAGCTTACCGGAACCGTATGGATTATGCTGTTCTCTCTGCTTTTTCGGCAAATGCCCTTAGGCAGTAGGCTGGCCGGTACTGCCTTAAGTCAGAGTCCTAAGAATTTGGAGCTTGCAGCAAGAGATTTGGGGGCAAAGCCTTCCATGGTATTTTTTCAAATTATTTTGCCCGGGATATTGCCCAGCTTTTTCTCTTCTGTGTATTTACAGTTTAGTCAGGGCTTAACCACTGCGGGAGCCATCATTTTTCTAATCAGTGCAAAGTACAAGGTTTTGGTTTATACCTTGTTCGATGCCATTAACCGGGGGGACTATGCTGTGGCTTCCTTGATATCGGGAATCATGATACTACTATCTTTAGCCTTTTCGCTTTTACTGGGAAGGGTTCAAAGTCTTGTATGCAGAAGGGGAGTAGGGAAGTAAGATGCAAAGAGAGTTATACAAGAGCAACGGAATACAGGGAGACTTTCAGGAGTACCCTCAGGGAAAGCTAAATCCTCCGAGTCCAAGCAATACTTTAGCTACTTTGGAGGGAATATCCTTTCACTATGATCCGAAGGAGGATTTGGTTTTAGAAGATTTTTCTTTATCGATAGAAGCGGGAGAGATTTTTTGTCTCTTGGGTGAATCCGGCTGCGGAAAAACGACTTGTTTACAGCTTCTGGGAGGCTTCCTCTTTCCGGAAAAGGGAAAGATTTTGATAGAGGGAAAGGATTATAGCTCCTTTCCCCCGGAAAAACGACCTGTATCCACGGTTTTTCAGTCCTATGCTCTTTTTCCTCATATGACGGTTTTGGAAAATGTTTGTTATGGCCTAAAATGGAAGGGCTTTCATAAGAAAGAACAACGGGATAGGGCGGAAAAATACCTGGATATGATGAAATTATGGTCCTTTCGAGATAGAATGGTGACGGAGCTTAGCGGCGGACAGCAGCAAAGGGTGGCTTTGGCCAGATCCTTGGCGGTGGAACCAAAGCTTTTGTTAATGGATGAGCCCTTAAGCAATTTGGATGCAGGGCTTCGAAAGGATATTCGGGAAGAACTGGCGGATGTACAGCGTAAAATCGGACTTTCCATGCTGTTTGTGACCCATGACCAGGAAGAGGCCATGGAACTGGGGCACAGAATCGGCATTATGGAAAAAGGCAAGATTCTACAAATCGGTAGCGGCGAAGAGCTGTATTTGCATCCGAAAAATGATTATATTCGACGCTTTTTCGGAGAGTATTTCGTACTTTTTCTGGAAGGGAAAAAACATTTTCTTCGTCCGGAGGATTTTGGAATTTCCTCGGAAAAGGCCCGAGTAGAGCCTTTATCCGGAAGACAGGAGGGAAGAAGAGAGCTTCGAAAAGAAGGGAGAGTACTTTCCGAGGTGTTTTTAGCTACATACCGCTTGTATAGGGTAATTCTTGCCGGAGAAGAAGTTCATATTAAGCTGCAGGCCAATGCTCCTTTCCGGGAGGGAGAGGAAGTTTGGGTATTTTTCTATGAGAAGGAGGAAGAACAATGATTTACTTGGATAATGCGGCAACCAGCCAAAAGAAGCCGAAGGAGGTTTTGGAGGCTGTTCTTCATGCCATGGAAAGTATGGGGAATGCGGGGCGTTCTACCCATGAGGCGGCCCACAGCTCTACAAAGACGGTTTTTGACACAAGAGTTTTACTGACGGAGTTCTTTCATGGAAAGAATCCTAGTCATTGTATCTTTACGAAAAATTCAACGGAAAGCTTGAATATGGCAATTCTGGGCAGTTTAAAGCCGGGAGATCATGTGATTACCACGGTGATGGAGCATAATTCCGTTCTTCGTCCTCTTTATGCCATGGAAAGGCAGGGGGTAGAGCTGTCCTTTTGCGCTTTGGATGAGAATGGGATTCTGGATTATGCTTCTTTAGAAAAGTTATGGAAGAAAAATACCAAAGCCATCGTTCACACCCATGCCTCCAACCTGACAGGAGATCTGGTGGATTTGGAAAAAATCTCCACCTTTGTGAAAGAAAAGTCTCTGCTTTGGATTGTGGATGCTTCTCAAACTGCCGGAGTTTATAATATTGATATGGAAAAGCTGGGTATAGACATCCTCTGCTTTACAGGCCATAAATCCTTATTGGGGCCTCAGGGCACCGGAGGAATGCTGATTAAGGAAGGAATTTCTTTACGCTCTTTATCTTATGGGGGAACCGGGGTGGAAACCTATAATGAAGATATGCCTTTGGAGTATCCGAATCATTTGGAGGCAGGAACCTTAAATGCCCATGGCATTGCAGGACTTCATGAGGGGGTGGCCTATATTCAAAGAGAAGGTATTGCAACTATCCGAGAGAAAGAGCTTAGCCTAATGGAGCAGTTTAAAAAGGGAATTGAGTCCCTTCCCGGGGTAAAGCTCTGCGGAAATTTCCAGGAAAAGAAACGCTGCCCTATTATCAGCATGAATCTCTATGCCTACGATTCCGCCATGGTCAGTGATGAACTCTTTACCCGCTTCAATATTGCCACCAGAGCAGGAGGGCATTGTGCGCCCCTTATGCATAAGGCTTTAAATAATGTGGAGCAGGGTTGTGTTCGCTTCAGCTTTTCTCATTTTAATACAGAGGAGGAAGTGGCAAAGGCGGTGGAGGCCATTCGGATTCTTTCTGAGGAAGGCTAGTGCATTTATATTAATTTGCAATATAAATCTTGCTTATATAATAATTTCTTATTAGACTTTTTCTCCTGAATTTTTTATAGTTTAGGAGAATCATTATTGAAAGGAGAAGCAAAATGGATAAAAACTTAGATTGTAAAGGCTTGGCTTGTCCTCTTCCCGTGGTGGAAGCAAAGAAGGCTATGGAAGAAATGCAGGAAGGAATTCTTACCGTATTGGTAGATAATGAGACCGCTGTACAGAATTTACAGAGGCTGGGACAGAAATTTCAGTACGCGGTAGCTTCCCAAAAGCTTTCAGAGAAAGAATTTGAAGTTCGTATTGAAGTGAAGAAGCAGGATGGTGTATCCAAGGAGAAAGAAGCTACTTGTACCGTGGTATTTTCTTCCAATAAGATGGGAGAGGGTGCAGAGGAGCTTGGACATACTTTGATTAAGTCCTTTGTTTTCGCTTTAAGCAATGTGGATCCTTTGCCCACTGCAATGGTTTTCTACAACAGCGGAGCTTATTTAACTTCAGAGGATTCTCCGATACTTTCCGACTTAAAAACTCTGGAGAAAGCCGGTGTGAAGATTATGACCTGCGGGCTTTGTGCAGACTACTATAAAATCAAGGAGAAGTTGGCTGTGGGAATCATTTCCAATATGTATGAGATTGTGGAAACAGAGATGCAGTCCGATAAAATAATCAAACCATAATGAGAGAGAAAACTTTACAATGCATTTTAAGCTTTCATAATACGGTGGATGCCCTGCAGATGGAGAAGCTGGGAAAGGAGAAGGACTTGCCGGGAAGACTGATTCCCCTCCCTTCCGTGATTTCTGCAGGCTGCGGACTTGCCTGGAGTACGGCTTTGGAGAACAAGGAAAGCACTTTGGCGGCTTGTAAGGAAGCCGGTCTTGAACCCAGTGCCGTGCATGAAATTCTTTTTTAAAAGCTTCCGAATTTAGCTTTGTCACTTTTGAGTTTTCTATAGGAATTATCCATAGGAATTTTCTATAGAAATTTATTGTGATTCCCTATGAATCCCTTCGAGATTTGACAGAGCATTTTTTTCTATGGTATAGTGTGCAGTGTTCCTTTGGAGGTGGATAGGTACCTGGTGAGCCTCCTGGTCTTCAAAACCAGTGTTGGATGTGTAGAACATCCTAGGTGAGTTCGATTCTCACACACCTTCGCCAAATATTCCGGCTTTTGCCGTTTAGACTGCCCTTTTTCGGGCAGTCTTTTTTGTAGGAGGAAGATGAAAATACTTAGTATCATTACACAAAAACCCAGCAGTACAGGCTCCGGTATTTACCTGACAGAAATTCTTAAATCCTACCGGCATTTGGGAGAAGAACAGGCTGTGATTTGCGGGGTCACAAAGGAGGACAAGCTTCCGGATATTCCCTCCGTGGATTTTTTTCCGGTGTATTATGAATCGGAGGAATTGCCCTATCCGGTTTTGGGAATGAGTGATGAAATGCCTTATAACAGCACCAGATATAAGGATTTAACAAAGGAAATGTTGGAACAGTTTGAAAGGGCTTTTTCTAAAAAGCTGGAAGAAGTGATGTCCGTTTTTTCTCCGGATTTGATTCTTTGCCATCATCTTTATTTGCTTACCGCATTGGTGAGGGAAAAATGTCCCCAAATTCCTATCTTTGCTTTTTGTCATAATACAGATCTTCGACAAATGGAAAAGCATGATTTGGAAAAGGAGAGAATTGTCCGAAACATTCAAAAGCTGGATAAGATTTTCACTCCTAAGGAAGCCCAGAGGCAAGAGGTTCTCCGCCTCTACGGAGTGGAGCCTGAAAAAGTGATAAATATAGGAATCGGATACAATGCAGAAGTATTGGGGCTGCCTACAGGAGATGTGCTCAGTCCCCACGGTATTCCCAGAAGAAGAGAGATTCGAACCGCTTCAGGAGAGAAATATGTTAAAGGAGAGTATTGGGACTTGCTTTTTGCCGGAAAGCTGGGAGAGAAAAAGGGAGTATTTTCCCTTTTAAGAAGCTTGGAAGCACTTTCTCAAAAGGGAAGGAAGAATTTTCGCCTCTTTATGATTGGGGATAACGGAAATCAGGAAGAAAAGGAGGCGGTCTATGCCCTGGCTAAGACCTGCAATTATCCCATTCACTTTTTAGGTCGTTTGGATTATTCCGACTTGATACCCTGGTATGAATTTTCCGATTGTTTCCTTCTGCCTTCTTTCTTTGATGCAGTGCCCATGACGGTGATCGAGTCTTTAGCCTGTGGAAACAAGGTTGTTCTTACTGCTTTGGAAGGCCTGGAAGATTTCTTTACGGAAAATCTTCCCACCGCGCCTATCTTTTTCGTAGAGCTGCCCCCCCGAAAAAATGCAGATGAAATACCGGAGGAAGTTCTTCCGGTATTTGAGGAACGGTTGGAAAAGCAGATTGCTCAATGTATGGATAGCGAGTATTCTAAAATGATTTCCATGGGGAATCTATCCTGGGATGGAATTGCCGAGAAAGTCCTGTCTTATCTTGACTTTTTATAGATAAACCGTACAATAGAAAACTGATATAGAAATAACAGGGAAGGGGTTTTCTGTACCTTTCCCTGCTTTGTTAAGTAAGGGAGACGATATGAGTAAACTTAGGTTAACCCAGATGACCAAACTTTCCGGCTGAGCCGCGAAAATAGGTCCGGAGACCCTTGCTCAGGTTGTGAGCAAGCTTCCAAAATTTGATTTTGATCCTCATGTATTGGTAGGGTTGGATACTTCTGATGACGCAGCGGTTTACCAGCTTACAGAGGATTTGGCAATGATTCAAACAGTGGATTTTTTCACCCCTGTAGTGGATGACCCGTATCTGTTTGGACAGATTGCAGCGGCGAATGCCCTTTCCGATGTTTATGCGATGGGAGGCATTCCCAAGGTAGCCTTGAATATAGTCGGTTTTCCGAATTGCCTTTCTCCTGATGTTTTATCCGAAATCATGAAGGGAGGAGCGGATAAGGTAAAAGAAGCCGGAGCCATCTTGATTGGAGGACATTCCATTCAAAACGATGAGCCCTTCTACGGCCTTACCGTATCCGGTCTTGTACATCCTAAGAAAATTCAGAAGAACTACGGAGCCAAACCCGGTGACTGTATTCTTTTAACGAAACAGATTGGTACAGGAATTATTAATACCGCCGCCAAGGTGGAATTTGCCAGTGAGAGAGCAAAAGAGGAGTCCTATCGTGTCATGGCTTCCCTAAACCGAAAGGGAAAGGAAGTAATGGATCAATTTACGGTCCATGCCTGCACGGATATTACCGGCTTCGGTTTGATGGGACATGCTCTGGAGATGGCAGAGGCCAGCAAGGTGACTTTTCACTTGCATTCATCCTCTATACCTTATATACCGGAAAGCTTGGAGTATGCGGAATTGGGTATGATTCCGGCAGGGGCTTACGCT
>NZ_DBHIGR010000055.1:0-12556 GCF_057249185.1 Oribacterium sp. | reverse complement strand
AGCCCGTCGGTACTTGCGAAAAACAAGAGAATCGCAGTTTTTCGCTTAGTATCCGATACGTGGCGAAGCTAGCGAGAGCGTGCCCCAAATTTAGACCTATATTGCTTAGAAAACTATTTTGATTTTTTACAGCCCCTAACTATTACTTGTTTGCCAACTCCTTCGCCAGTTCTTCATATCCCGGCTTTCCTAAGAGGGCGAACATATTTCTCTTGTAGCTCTCCACTCCCGGCTGGTTGAAGGGATTTACGCCGTTTAAATAAGCGGAAACACCGCAGGCAAACTCAAAGAAGTAAAATACTTCTCCCAGAGTTCTGGCGCTCTGCTCGTCAATCTTTACGATAAAGTTCGGTACATCTCCGTCACTGTGAGCCAAGATGGTTCCCTTCATGGCTGCCTTATTCACAAAGTCTACGGTTTTTCCTGCCAGATAGTTCATTCCGTCTGTATCGATGGCTTCCTTCTCCAGCACAATCTCTTCCTTGGATTTTTCAATTTCCAATACGGTTTCAAAGTGCAGGGGACTTCCTTCCTGAATAAACTGTCCTAAGGAGTGTAAATCTGTAGTAAAGTCTACGGAAGAGGGGAACAGACCTCTGTGATCCTTACCTTCGGATTCTCCCATTAACTGCTTCCACCACTCGGAAAGGTAGTGGCAGGATGGCTCATAGTTTACCAAAATCTCAATCTTCTTATTCTTTCGAAGCATGATATTTCTGGCTGCCGCATACTGTAAAGCAGGGTTCTCCTTGTAATCAGCGGAAAGCAGTCTTTCCCGCATTGCATTGGCGCCATCCATTAGCTCCTGAATATCCACACCGGTCACGGCAATGGGAAGTAAACCAACCGCAGTCAGTACGGAGAAACGTCCGCCGATATCATCCGGTACCACAAACTCCTCATAGTGCATTTCGTCAGCCAGATTCTTCAACGCGCCCTTAGCTCGGTCAGTAGTGGCGTAAATACGCTTTGCCGCCTCATCCTTTCCATACTTCTCTTCCAGCAATCCCTTGAATACTCTAAAGGCAATGGCAGGCTCTGTAGTGGTTCCGGACTTGGAAATGATGTTGATGGAGAAATCCTTTCCCTTCAACACATCCTGCAAATGCAGAATATACTTGGAAGAGATGTTATTTCCCACATAGTAAATTTCCGGAGTCTTTCTGTCCTCTTTCTTTAACTCATTGTAGAAGCTGTGATTTAAAAATTCGTTGGCTGCACGAGCTCCCAGATAAGAGCCTCCGATACCGATTACCAAAAGAACATCGGAATCCTCCTGAATCTTCTTTGCCGCCTTCTGAATCCTCTGAAACTCTCCCTTATCATAATCCGTCGGCAGGGAAATCCAACCTAAGAAATCATTTCCTGCACCCTTTCCGGACAAAAGAGTATCTCTTGCCGCAAGAGTCTGACTTTTAAAGTTCTCCATCTCCTCTTCACTGATGAATTTTCTTGCCTTGGATAAATCAAATTGTAGCATATAGCCTCCTTCTCCTTTTCCCTCTAATCCTTTAGAGGGTAGTTTTTTCGAGAGGATTCCCGGATATATCGGGAAATCTCCTCTTCTTAGCCCCTACAGTGTATCCTTAAAAAAAATACACCGTTAACTCTAACTTTATTTCTTATTTTGTAAGAATAACTTACTTTAAGAATTCTAAGACAAAGTCTACACTTTGTGCAATAGCTTTTCTTTCAAATTCTGTATAAGTCATAGGTGCTTTGGTATTTGCTTCATCGGAAATAAATCGTAAAATCAGGAAAGGAACCCCATTTTTCCTTGCAATCTGGGCAATGGCCGCCCCTTCCATCTCACAACAGGATGCTTGGAACTCTTTCCGCAAAAATTCCTTTTTCTCCTGTGAGGAAACAAAGCAGTCTCCCGTAACCACTCTACCCAGAAAAGTATGAAAGCCCTGCATGGACTTCCCCACCGCTAATGCCTTCTCAATCATCCTTTCCTCTGCCGGAAAAGCCAAATCCTCTTCTCTGGGAATCTGTCCCAGGGGGTATCCGAATTCCGTGGCATCCATATCGTATTGCAACGCATCCTTAGAGACCAAAAGATCCAAAACATGAATCTCCTCCGCAATGGCTCCTGCCACACCGGTATTTATGATTTGCTCAGGAGAAAAGGCATCAATTAGAGCCTGGGTACATGCTGCTGCATTGACCTTACCAATTCCCGCCTTGCAAAGCACCACTTCCTGTCCGGAAAGCTTTCCCTTTACAAAGAAGTATGGCCCCTTTTGGATTTCTTCTCTGTCCTCACAGAGCTCCTTAAGCTTTGCCACTTCCTCTTCCATGGCTCCGATAATTCCTATCATCTTCCCCCTCCTTTTTACGGCATAAGTTTTTATGGCATCAGGCATAAATTGAACAACTTGAATAATTTTACTGAATTCATTTTTCCCGAAAAAAAGGATTACAAAAATGAATCAATGAGTTGTAATACATTTTCTCTTCCATTCTTTTCCTTACTGTTTCTCATAGCTTCCTGAAATTTTGCCTTATTTTCCTTCAGCTCCTTTAACAAAGCATAAAGCCTGGAAAAATCCGCCTCCGCCTCTTCCTGAGAAAGCACCAGCGAATAACCCTGTTTTTGGAAGGACTCCGCATTTAAAATCTGGTCTCCTCTTGAAGCTCCCTTGGGTAAGGGAATCAAAAGGTTGGGCTTTTCCAAAGCCAAAAGCTCACAGATTACATTGGCTCCGGCTCTGGATATGACACAGTCTGCCGCCTGATAATAATCCGCCAGCTCCTCATGAACATATTCATATTGCTGATAGCCTACTCTATTCTTAAGGCTCTCCTCCGCATTTCCCTTACCGCAAACATGGAGGATATCCCAGTCTTCCAAGAGCTGGTTCAGGTTCTTTCGAATCACTTGATTCACCGCCTGTGAGCCCATGCTACCGCCGATAATCAGTAAAACCTCTTTCTCTCCGGAAAATCCGGCTCTTTCCAAGCCCTTCTCTCGACTTCCCTGTAGAAGTTCCTCTCGAATGGGGGCACCGGTAAAGACCGCCTTCTTCTTCGGTAAATAATTTAGGGTTTCCGGAAAATTACAACAGATTTTTTTAGCAAAGGGAATGGTCAGCTTATTGGCAAGTCCGGGGGTCATATCCGACTCATGACAAATCACGGGAATCCTAAGGCTTGCCGCAGCATAGACCACCGGTACCGCAACAAATCCCCCCTTGGAAAAAACCAGATTGATTTTTTCTTTTTTCAGGAATTTTCTGGCCTGAAAAAATCCTGCGAGGACCTTAAAGGGGTCGGTAAAGTTCTGTAAAGAAAAGTATCTCCGAAACTTTCCTGTGGCAATCCCGTAGTAGGGAAGTCCTGCCTTTTCTGCCAATTCTTTTTCTATTCCCTTTTCCGAACCGATATAAAAGAGCTGATGATTTCTTTCCTTTAAACCGGGAATCAGGGCAAGATTTGCGGTAACGTGTCCCGCGGTGCCTCCCCCTGTTAATACAATCTTAGCCATGAATCTCCTTTACAATGCTTTCCTTCACCTTCTCCAGCTCTCCATCCTCATAAGAAAGAGGAGTCCATAAAACCATGCTGTCCTTTGCATCAAAGCGGGGAATAATATGCACATGAAAATGCTCCACCGTCTGGCCTGCCGCTTCTCCGTTGTTTTGCACCACATTAAAGCCCTTGGCACCGGTAGCCTTCACCATGGCTTGTCCGATTTTTTTCGCCAAAGGAAAAACCTTGGCCAGAACTGCATCATCCATCTCCAAAAGATTCTTTCCGTGTTGCTTTGGCAGAATCAGACAGTGTCCCTTTGCCGCCGGAGAAATATCCAGAATCACCCGAAAATCCCCATCTTCATACACCGTTCCGGAAGGAATCTCTCCATTGGCAATCTTACAAAAAATACAATCTGCGCTCATTGTTCTGTCCTCTCTTTCTCTGCTAATCTCCTGCTGAAATAATAGTTTTTTCTATCTGAAATAATTGTTTTCTCTATTATATCGCATTAGCTAAATTTTGCTAATTTAAATACCTCTTTAAATATTTTCCGGTATAGGATATTGGATTTTCCGCTACTTCTTCCGGGGTGCCGGTACAAAGCACCGTTCCTCCGCCGCTTCCTCCTTCAGGCCCCATATCAATCAGGTAGTCGGCACACTTGATCACATCCAGATTGTGCTCAATTACAAGAACTGTATTGCCGCCATCCGCCAGTCTTTGTAACATTTCCACCAGCTTCCGTACATCCTCAAAATGTAAACCTGTGGTAGGCTCGTCCAAAATATACAGGGTTCTTCCGGTTCCTCTTCGGCTTAGCTCTGTTGCCAGCTTGATTCGCTGGGCCTCTCCTCCGGATAGCTCCGTACTGGGCTGTCCCAGGCGAATGTAGGAAAGCCCCACATCCATAAGCGTCTGCATTTTTCGCTGAATACTGGGGATATGGGCAAAGAACTCATAGGCCTCCTCCACCGTCATATTCAGCACATCATAGATATTCTTTCCTTTGTAGCGAACCTCCAAGGTTTCCCTATTATAACGCTTTCCGTTACAAACCTCACAGGGCACATAGACATCCGGCAGGAAATGCATCTCAATCTTTACAATACCGTCTCCGGAACAGGCCTCACAACGTCCCCCCTTCACATTGAAGGAGAAACGCCCCTTGGTATAGCCTCGTTCCTTGGCATCCTTGGAGCTGGCAAAGAGATCACGAATCAGGTCGAAGACGCCGGTATAGGTTGCCGGGTTGGAGCGAGGGGTTCTTCCGATGGGGCTTTGGTCAATGTCAATGACTTTATCCAAGGCCTCCAAGCCTTCCATCTTTCTGAACTTTCCTGGAATCATCTTGGCCTTGTTCAAAACCTTGGCACAGTGCTTATGGACGATTTCGTTCACGAGAGAAGACTTTCCCGAGCCGGAAACGCCGGTAACACAGGTGAATACCGACAAAGGAATCTTCACATCCACATTTTTCAAATTATTTTCCTGGGCGCCATACACATCCAGAGTCTTTGTAAAGCTTCTTCTATGCTTTGGCAGAGGAATCTTTTTCTTTCCGCTTAAATACTGACCGGTTATAGAGTCCTTATTTTTCATAATCTCCTTGGCAGTACCTACGGCCACCACCTGCCCGCCGTGTTCTCCGGCTCCGGGACCGATATCTACAATCAAATCCGCCTCTCGCATGGTGTCCTCGTCATGCTCCACCACGATAACGGAATTTCCCAAATCCCGAAGACGCTTTAAGGTGGCAATCAGCTTGTCGTTGTCCCTTTGATGAAGGCCGATACTGGGCTCATCCAAAATATAGGCTACTCCCACCAAACCGGAACCTATCTGGGTAGCCAGACGGATTCTTTGGGCCTCTCCTCCGGAGAGAGTTCCGGCAGAACGGGCAAGGCTTAGGTAATTTAGCCCCACATCCAGCATGAACTTGCTTCTGGCCTTGATTTCCCGGATAATCTGATCCGCAATTTTCTCTTCCATGGCGGTTAGCGTCACCGTGGAAATCCAGTCATGGAACTGATCTAAAGGCAGAGTACAGGACTCGTAAATATTCTTCTCTCCCACAGTTACGGAAAGAGAACTGGGCTTCAGTCTGGCTCCATGACAGCTGGGACAAGGCGTAATCCGCATAAACTGCTCGTACTCCTGCTTCATTTTCTCAGAAAAGCACTCCTTATAGCGTCTTTCCACATTGTTGAGCAAGCCTTCAAATACCACACGGTGCACATTTCCTTTTCCAAACTGGGAGGCATAGCGTACCGTAATGCTTTCCGTACCGGTACCCTGGAGAATAATCTTCCGAATCTTCTCCGGAAGCTCACAAAATGGAGTATCCAAAGAAAAGCCGTACTTTTCACTCAAAGCCACCAGCATGGCATGGGTGAAGCTTCCTTCATCCTTGGAATTCATCCAGCCCATTACGGAAATGGCACCTTGATTTAAAGATAGACTTTCATCCGGAATCATCAGTTCCGCATCAAATTCCATCTTATAGCCTATTCCAAAGCAGGTAGGGCAGGCTCCAAAAGGATTATTAAAAGAAAAGCTTCTGGGCTCGATTTCCTCTATACTGCTGCCGTCCACCGGACAGGAAAAGCTGGTGGAAAGCCGCAGCTCCTCTCCATTTAAAAAGTCCACAAGCAAAAGGCCGTTGCTTAAAGAAAGCACCTGTTCAATGGAATCTGTAAGACGCTTTTCAATGCCCTTCCGTACCACAAGACGATCTACCAGCACCTCAATGGTATGCCGGTTATTTTTCTCTAAATCAATCTCCTCTTCCAGCTCGTACATATTGCCGTCAATTCTTGCCCGAACAAAGCCGGAACGGCGAATACTTTCCAAAAGCTTTTCGTGTTTCCCCTTCTTTCCTCTTACCACCGGAGCAAAGAGCTGCATTTTAGTGCCCTCTTCCCGCTTCATCAGAAGGTCCACCATCTCATCCACGGTTTGCTTTTTGATTTCTCTTCCACATTCCGGACAATGGGGAATTCCCACCCTGGCATAGAGAAGTCTAAGATAATCATAAATTTCCGTTACCGTTCCTACGGTGGAACGGGGATTTCTGTTGGTGGATTTTTGGTCAATGGAAATAGCCGGAGAAAGGCCTTCAATCAGCTCCACATCCGGTTTCTCCATCTGTCCCAGGAATTGTCTGGCATAGGAGGACAGGGACTCCATATATCTTCTTTGCCCTTCGGCATAAATGGTATCAAAGGCCAGGGAAGACTTTCCCGATCCGGATAAGCCGGTAAGAACCACTAAAGAATCTCTGGGGATATCCAGATCCACATGCTTTAAATTATGCTCATTCGCACCACGAATTTTTATCCACTTCTTTTCCAATGTATTTCCCAAACCTCTCTACAGTCTTGCATTTACTATTTGTCTTCTACCGTTTTCTTTATAATCTTTCTTGCATAAAAATAGCCGGCAAACATTTGTTTGCCGACTAAGCTTAACACCTCTATAGGGGCTTTTCAAGGGCTTCTTCTTAGGGAGCGATGACAGGATTTTTCAGAACCCTATCGCCGCAGGAAAATATGCCTTCCAAGTTTTAAAGCACCTTGGATAAGAAGCTCTGCACACGCTCATTTTCACTATGATAGAAAAAGTCTTCCGGAGCCGCCTCTGTAATAAAATATCCATCCTCTAAGAAAAGCACACGGTTGGAAACCTCCCGGGCAAAGCCCATTTCATGGGTTACCACCACCATGGTCATCTTTTCCTCCGCCAAATCCCGCATAACCTGAAGCACCTCTCCCACCATTTCCGGGTCTAAGGCCGAGGTAGGTTCATCAAAGAGCATCACATCCGGCTCCATGGCAAGGGCTCGTACAATGGCAACTCTTTGCTGCTGTCCGCCGGAAAGCTGTAGGGGAAATTGCTGTGCCTTATCCTCAAGGCCCACTCTTTTTAAAAGAGCCATTGCCTTTTCCTCTGCCTCCTCTTTGGATTTCTTAAGGAGCTTTCTGGGACCAAGAGTCAGGTTGTCCAAAATACTCATGTGGGGAAAGAGGTTAAACTGCTGAAACACCATGCCCATCTTCTGCCGTAAAGCATCCACATTCTTACTATGTAATACGCTTTGTCCTTCAAAGAAAATATCTCCCTTGGTCGGACTTTCCAACGCATTTAAACAACGAAGAAAGGTGGACTTTCCGGAGCCGGAGGGTCCGATAATACTAATCACGTCTCCCTTATGAATTTCCACGGAGATATCATGTAAAACCTCTTGATTTTTAAATTGCTTATGGAGATGTTCTACCTTAATCAAGACCTCTGCCATCATTATCCCCTTTCTTTTCTTTGAAATGCCTCTTCCATCTTTTTCTCCAGGAAGGAGAAGAACATGGTTAAGATCAGATAAATCAAAGCCACCGTAAGCAATGGTGTCCAGGCATCATAGGTTCTGGAACGAACAATGTCTCCCGCCTTGGTTAAATCCTGTACCGCCACATAACCTGCCACCGCAGTTTCCTTAATCAGGACAATGAACTCGTTGAAGATGGCAGGAAGCACATTACGAACCGCCTGGGGCATAATAATATACCGCATAGTCTCACCATAGCTAAAGCCGAGAGAACGACCTGCCTCCATCTGTCCCTTGGGGATGGACATGATTCCGGAACGGATGATTTCCGCCACATAGGCTGCGGAGTTTAGGCCGAAAGCAATAATGCCCACAAAAACTCCGGAGAAAATACGGGAAGTAAAGATACAGTAATAAAAAATCATCAGCTGAATCACCGCAGGGGTTCCGCGCATAATGGTCAAATAAAGCTGACAAATCCCGTTGGCTATCTTCCCTTTTCCGGTTCTGTCATAGGTACTTCTTATCATACCGATAACAAAGCCCAAAGCCACACCGATTAGAAGGGCAAAAAACGTGATAATCAAGGTATTTTTCAGTCCCTCCAGAAAATAGAGATAGCGTTTATCCTGCACCAGATTCATATACAGATGTTCCTGTAATGACATATATTACTCCCCTCTACAGCGAGATGTCCCGCCATATAGGCAGGACCCTCGAAATGAATACAAAGCAGCTGATTATTTTGCCTGAATATACTTAGCTGTAATTTCCTCCAGCTTACCGCTATCCTTCAGCTTCTTTAAGGCTGTATTAATCTTCTCCACCAGCTCCGTGTTTCCTTTTTTAACACAAATAGCATAATCCTCTTCCGCATAGGCAGTATCCAAAAGCTTTAAGCCCTTATTCTGAGAAACAAATAACTCTGCCGGATTCTTATCAATAACCACCGCATCAACCTTGCCTGCCTGTAAGGCCTGAACCGCATCTGCCCCCTTCGGAAAACGTTCTACGCTTTTTTCTCCTAAATCATCTGTGGAATACAGGTCTCCGGTAGTTCCCTGCTGTACCCCCACTTTCTTTCCCTTTAAATCATCGATGCTGCTGATGGTGGAATCCTCTGTCACAATGACGCTCTGTACGGAAGTGGCATAAGAATCGGAGAAATCCACATTCTTTAAACGATCCTCATTAACCGTCATGCCGGCTGCACCGAAATCTGCCTTTCCGGACTGCACTGCAGGAATAATAGCATCAAAAGCCAGGTCGGAAATTTCCAACTTCATTCCCATCTCTTCCGCAATGGCTTCCGCAATGTCCACATCAATACCTACAATATCTTTTCCCTCGTGGTACTCATAGGGAGGAAATTCCGCATTGGTAGCCATAATCAGGGTCCCACCATTTGCTTCCGCCTTAGCCGAATCCTTTTCCTTCTCCGCTCCTGCCTGACTGCCCTGTTCCGTTCCCGCTTCACTTCCCTTAGCTGCTCCTTCCGTACTTCCCTTGGAACCGCTGCAAGCTACCAAAGACAATCCTGCCAATGCCGCAATCAATAAGTACTTTTTCATATTCTCTCCTCCTTAAATACACTAATCTTCATCATCCTGTTTCCAAACAAGCTTCCCGTTCAAAAACCGTTCAACCTGTTAAAGCCAGCCCCTTACTGTCCTGTCAAATGGCGAACAATGTATAAAGCAAAGCTGTTATATGCATAATTATACTTTTATCCTCGGTTATGTCAAGGGCTTTTTTGAATATTTTTGCATATTTTCTTTGCTGTCTGCATAAGTAGAAATTCTATTACTGCATTACAGAGCTTCCCGGACTAGAAATATTGCCGAAAGAAAGGCTTCAGGCGTTTCATTAAGACGCCCCCTAAAATCCCTATTAGAACACCTGCAACAGAGCCTGCAATCAGTAAATACGGGAGATAATACCAAAGCGCCGTGTTTTTCAGAAGATAAGCCGCCATAAACACCTGACCGATATTATGAAAGATTCCTCCGATCAAGCTGACACTGACTGTGGAAAAATGAAGCAGATTTTTAAATAGAAGCATCATCAAAAAACTGCATAAAAATCCACTCAAAGAATAGCTAAGGGTCAAAGCGTTTCCAAATAAAAGGGATAAGAGAATGATTCTTAAAAAGCCGATTACCGCTGTAGGGATTGGCCCTACGGAAAACAACATTAAAATATTCACTAAATTCGCCAGCCCCAGTTTTACTCCCGGAATGGGAATAGGCGTAGGAAGCTGAGCCTCCACATATCCCAAAATCATGGAAATGGCTAAAAACATGGCATAAATACTAAGATGAATGCTGCTTCTACGCCTTGCTCCTTGGGGAACTTTCCCGGAAATTTCATTTTCCCGGGAGCTTTTCTTTTTTTCCCTATCCTGCATGATCCTCCTAACTCCTATTCTATGCTAATAAAAACTATGCTTTTCTATTATGCTATACCGCCTTTTATGACATGAAAAAGGACGGCGCACGCGCCGTCCTGCTTTTGCTTTTCTTTCATCTTGATACTTCTGCAATGCTGTCCTTCTTCTCATGCTGTCTTACTTAACCGTCTGTCCCGAGAAGTCGTCTATATTACAAAATGATTCAAACCCGAAGAGAAAAATTAAAGCTTTACTACGTTAGTAGCCTGAGGTCCCTTAGCTCCGTCAACTACTTCGAACTCAACGGCCTGACCTTCTTCCAAAGACTTGAATCCGTCTCCGGACAATCCGGAATAATGTACGAATACATCCTTTCCTGTCTCATCAGAGATAAATCCATAACCCTTCTGGTTGTTAAACCACTTTACTGTACCTTTCATTACTATATCCTCCAAAAAACAATTGCAACCGAAATTGATTACAACAATGGAAGAATACCATATCCCCTGCACTTCGTCAACCGCATTTTTAGAAGAATCCCAGCATTTTGGTTTTTTTCTGAATGGTTTTATCCCTCTTTTTTAGAAAACTCGAAAAATAGAAGCCTTGTGAAAAAATTATCTGTTGAGCAATTCTTCTAAATCATTCTCTGAAAAGATGTACTTCTTATTGCAGAAATCACAACGTACTTCCTGGGATTTATGGTCGGAAAGTAAAGATTCAATCTCTTTCTTTCCCAAAGAAATCAAAGCTTTCTCCACCCTTTCTCTGCTGCAGTTGCAGTGATAGCGAAGCTCCCGCTTCTCATGAATTTCCAGTCCGAAATCTCCCAACAAATACTCCAGAAGCTCCTCCGGTGTATGCTTTGCCAGTAAATCCGTAACGGAATGAACCTTGGACAGCTTCTCCTCCAGCTTATCCAGAAGACTTTCCTCTGCAAAGGGGAGAAGCTGAATAATAAAGCCTCCGGACTCAGCCACAGTATTTTCCTTATTCATCAGGACTCCAAGGCCTACTGAAGAAGGAATCTGCTCACTGATACTGTAGTAAGCATTGATATCCTCGGCAATTTCTCCGCTGATTAAGGCAGTCTGTCCCACGTATGGCTCTCCTAAGCCATTGTCCCGGATCACGGAAAGGAAACCGTTCCCCACGGCGCCACCTACATTTAAGTGACCATCCTCCCTTGCGGGAAGAATCACATAGGGATTCCCGCAAACGCCCTTTACATTGCCATGGGAGTCTGCCGTAGCCACAAGACTCTTCATCGGGCCGTCTCCCTTGATGGATAGGGTAATCAGGTCTTTCTCTCCCTTTAACTCCACTCCCATCATCAGAGCCGCACTCATCAATCTGCCCATAGCCGCAGTGGCAATGGGGGAAGTATTATGAATTCGTCTTTGCTCCTCTGCCGTATTTCTGGTGCTGCAGGCAAAGGCGCGAATCTGCCCTTCTGCCGCAGTCCCTCTTACCAAATAGTCCGCATTAGCCATTTTGTAATAATTCTCTCTCTTTTTCTTCGTCTTTTCTCATGCAACACTTTTTGTATTTCTTTCCGGAGCCGCAGGGACAAGCATCATTTGGATAAATCTTCTTGCTCTCTCTCTTCACCGTTCCGGACTTCTTCTGCTCCTTATAGAGCTCTTTTCTCTTCTCCTCTGTCAAAATGGAATCCCAAGCCGGAAGCTCATAGAGCCAGGAAGCCTTGGCCTCCACCATGTTGTAGTACAGCTTTTCCGGATCAATCTGAATCTTAACAACGGTATCTTCTTCCATAGTATCTATAGGATTATGATAGCCTGCTAAAGACTCATCGATTCCGTCCAGAATTCCTACGAAAATGAAGGGGTCGATGGAGAACTTTTCTGCCAGTTCCTTTACACTTCCCTCATAAACCTTCTTCGGATCCTTCAGGATTTCCTCATAAAATCCCTTCTCCAAAGCAAAATACTTCTGCCAAAGAGCCTCCTGCTCCTGCTTATTCATTCCGTTTCCGTAGGCGGTATTTCTCCAATTTTCTAACAAAGTTGCCATAGCTATCTCCATTTCTTCATTTTTCTTTAGACTCAAAGCGAGCAAATCTCGCAAAGCGCTTTCCTCTTAGGGGCAATTCCCCGATAACTTTATGATTATATCAAAAATCCCAACTTTTACAACCAAAGGATATGGGAGCAAATCCTCACAGAATATACGGGTAAATTTTGACAGCTAAGAAGGAATACATCGGTTCTTAAATCGGTTTTTCTGCATATAGTGCTGAACAGGGGCACGCTCCCGCTAACCTCGCCTTCGCAGCGGTACTAACTTCAAGTTGCGCGGTAGTTTGACAGTTAAATAGTTCCAAAATCTCCTCAGGCCTTGAAAAGCCT
>NZ_DBHIGR010000054.1:0-12677 GCF_057249185.1 Oribacterium sp. | reverse complement strand
CTTTTCCTGCAAAATCTTGAATATGAATTGCCATTTTTTTCCTTCCTCTTCTATTTGTAGATAGGTAAAATAACCATCGCTAGATTATTTATCGGCGAAGCCGGAAATTTATATAATGAATTTCTTTCGAATTTCCGCCCTCCTTTTCAAAAAAATTCAGCAAGTCCCGGAATACCTTCCGACTCTCCAAAAAGTCATTTCTTATCTCTTTCATCTCCATAGAAACTAATAAGCATTTGCTATTATTGAGTCCGTTTTATCACCCTATTGAAATGTCATAATACATCCATACAAACAAGATGTCTAAAGCATTACGAGAACATCTTTAAAAGAAAAAAGAAACTCCCTTCGAAGTTTCCTCTTTCTTTACCCCTTCATTCCTTTTTCATTCATAATATCAGGAGGTTCCTTATGTATTACGAAAATTATAGCTATGTTGCAAAGGTCGGTACACAAATCATGCGTTTCGCCACCGAGGAAGAATATTTAGAATATATTGCCGAAGAACAGGACTAAAGCAACGAAGCCGCCGCAAAAGTCAATAAGTTGTAGCGCATCTTTATAATGAATACAGCAATCACTTACCCCAGAAGATCGTTAAAAGCTTCCGTCATCGTAGGATGTGTATAAATCTGAGACGCCAGCACATTTGCCGGAATCTTCTGATCCATAGCCAGCTTAATCAGATTAATCATTTCATAGCTTTCCGGACAATAAAGATGAGCACCTAGGATAAGATTGCTTCCTTCTTCAATAATCACCTTCAGCAGACCGGCGGTCTGACGCAAAACCTGAGCCTTGGGAATAGCCGCTACCGGAAGCTTTGCTACTCGATACTGCTTGCCCTGTGCCTTTGCTTCTTCCTCCGTAATTCCCACTCTGGAAAATGCCGGTGTCAGGAATACGGAATAGGGGATAGCCCCTCTGTTTTCCGTGCTTCGAAGAGCAGTTCCCTCTCCCTTAGCTTCCTGCTCTAAAGCTGCCTTTACGATACGGAAGTCGTCTAAAGAAATATAAGTAAACTGCAGGCCCCCGGTCACATCTCCCATGGCAAAGATATGAGGCACCTTGGTTCTTAGGGAAGAATCTACAGGGATGGCTCCTCTTTCTGTCAGGGAAAGACCTGCCTTTTCCAACGCCAGGTTCTCTACGTTTGGCTTTCTTCCTGTTGCCACAAGGATGGCATCTGCGGTAATGGTCTTCCCCTCTCCGCCCTGCTGGAACAGAATCAGACTTTCCTCTTCCTTATCCTGAATTTCCTGCACAGTTACGCCCTTACACAGGGTAATCCCCAGCTTCTCCATGTTCTCTTCAATAGCCTTAGCCATTTCCCGGTCTTCTCTTGGGATAAAGTCCATAGTATCCTGTAGAATGGTTACAGTAGATCCAAAATTCTGATAGTAAGAAGCAAACTCCAAGCCGATATAGCCCCCGCCGATAATCACAAGGTTTTTAGGCAGAGTATCCAACTCCATCATGCTTTCACTGGTATATACTCTCTTAGAGCTTTCTACTCCGGCAATCTTTGGGATAATGGTCTTAGCTCCGGTGTTAACAAAGATACGCTCTCCCCGGATTTCCTCATCTCCTTTAGCACTTTCCACCAGAATACGGTGTTCATCCAGGAAAGAGGCTCTGCCGTCAATGACCTCCACACCGGCCCCCTGTACCTTTTCCAGATTCTTTCCTCTCAGGAAATGGGTCAGTCTTCTCTTCTCCTCAATAGCCTTCTGATAACGCTCCGCCTTCTCGGAGAATTCTCCCCCCAGTGCAGCGGACTCTCTGGCGCTATTCTCTAAAGACTTTGAAGGAATACAAGCCACGTTAATGCAGGTACCTCCATAACGAAGGGGATTTTCCTCGATTAAAACCGTCTTCTCCCCCTTTTTAGCCAGATAGCCTGCCAATGTTTTTCCGGCCTTACCAAATCCAATAATAATGTTTTGTACTTCCCTCATGTTCATCCTTTTCCTTTCTTTTCTCGTATCCATTCTTGATTTCCAGTTTAAATCATCAGACTTAAGCAATGGCAAAACTATAGCACAAAAACCAGGCTTTGTTTTTCAATTCTTTAGAAAAATTTTCTAAAAGGAATGTAAAAATCTAAAGGAAAAAAGAAATGTCTTGTCTTTTTAGTGCAGAAATCTAAAATTAGGGTATAATACAAAAGACACTTAGTTGTAACAAACTATTTTTATAGTATAGAGTCCATAGAATCAGCAATGAAAAGGAGAAAAAAATTTCCATGTTTTACCAGTTAGTCCATGAAAATGATGCTTCCTTCCGAATTCGTTTAGGAGTAAGCCGGATTACTTCTCAGGAGGAAGAAATCTTAAGTCAAATATTAGCCAGTCACCCCCAGATTTCCGGAATTCAGATTTATCCTGCAACATCAGGCATTCGAATTTTTTTTAAAGGCTCTAAACAGGCAATTTTAGAAAGCCTTCGTAAGATTCCCTATAGCAATGTCCGTTTTCTGGCAGAACAGCTTCCCAAGCAGGATAGTATCTATGTTCATCTTCTCCCTTCCAGTCAGGAAATTGTTCAAGAATTTCGCGGGAATAAGAAGATGAATCCGAAGTTAAAGCAGAAGCTTGGCACTGAAGTCATTATTGAAGCTTTGGTGGATAAATTTCTGCCCGAACCGCTGAATCTGGCCTATCACGCCTTCCAGCTTTTGCTTCTTTCCAAGGCTTAAACCGCTTACACTTTAGCTCATAGCTTAAAGCTTGCATTCACAATTTCTTGTCTTGCATCAACGGTAGTGGTTAAAAACAAGATGTCTCAAGCTTCGCCTGAGCCACTTGTTAAGAATAAAAAATCCCCTCTTCCTATCCTAAGCGCCCGGCCCTAAAGGCTACAGGGAAGCTAAGGCTCCGGAAAGGGGATTTCTTTTAGCTCTTCCATATTGTAAAGACTATCGCAAAACCACTGCTCCTCCCCTTTTCCTTCCAGGAAAATGAGGGCATGCTTTGCTCTTGTTACTGCCACATATTCCAAACTGGTATACTTGGATCTGGCTTCCGCACAGCTGTTTCCGCCGGTTTCCATCAAAATCACAATATTCGAATTTAAGCCCTTGGCAGCATGGGCATCCAAAACCATATGATCCAACGAAGCTTCCGAAAAGCCAAAGGGTTTCAGGACTTCTTTGTAATCTGCTTCTTTCTCCTTGTCATTGGATAAAATCAGAAAATCTCTGTCTCGTAAATCCGGATAAGAGTTTAACAGTTTCCCCATCAAATCCTGTAGAGCTCTTAGACTCTCCTTTTCCGAAGGATAGTGGAAAACACCGTGGAGAGGAGAATTTTGCAAAAACTCGGGCCTTTGGCAAGCCTTCATATCATGATAGGCGGGCATTCTCTTCCGAAAATGTCGATTAATCCATTCCACCAACTCCGCATTGGAACGATAATTCTCATTGAGGTAGAGGACCTTCACATTCCGCTTTTTCTCCATGCGCCGCTTCATTTGGAAGAAAACCTGTCGTTCCGCTTCCTCCTCCTGATAGATGGTTTGTCTGGGATCTCCCACCATAAAAAGGCAATTATGCCGCATTTTCCCCTTCTTATCCGTGGACAGAAGGAGAAGAATGTCCAGCTGGGTCTGGTTCAAATCCTGTAATTCATCCGCGTAAATCTTGGTAAAATCCCGTCGTAAAATCTGCAGAAGCTTGGGATTCTCTTTCAATATTCTATAGCATTGTTCCTCCAAAGGCATAAAAGAATATTCTGATTCCGTAGACTTAAGTTCCGTAGATTTTTGCACTGCTTTTCGGATTTCCTGTAGGCAGGCATTTTTTTCCACCTCACCAATGTACTGTTCCCTCTTCCAAGCTTTCTGAAAATGCTCCTTTACATGAATAACATAGAGGCAAAAGTCTCGGAAAGTGGTGATATGCATACTGTCAATGCCATATACCTTTCGCTTTAAACGATGACTCATTTCTTTGTTAATCGCAATTTCCCGATACAAATGCTTTTTTATCTTTTGTTTAAATTCCGCTACCGCCTCATCCGTAAAGGCCAGCAAAAGAAAATGGGAAAGCCTTTCACCGCCCATAATCTGATTTAATATTCTTTTTGAAAGAAGGGTGGTCTTCCCTGTCCCCGGGCCCGCCACAATGAAAAGGTTATCCTCAGCCTCCCGGATGTATTCCCTCTTCCTTTGCTCAGTCCAAAATTGCTTTCTTCTTTCCATCCATTTTCTTCTCCAAGAATCTTGGCCTTAAATTTTCCTCGCTATCATACCATAGAATTTTAAAAAAGGGTAAAAAAATAGGGCATCGCAAAGCGATGCCCATACTATTAATCCGCCTTGGAAGACAGGAACAATCCCATACTTTCCAACTTATTTAAAATCTCATCCAAAGACTTTCTTCCCATGTTTCTCACCTTCATCAGGTCATCCATGGTCTTGGCACAAAGGTCTTCTACCGTATTGATTCCCGCTCTCTTTAAGCAGTTGTAGGAACGAACACTGAGCTCCAGCTCATCAATGCTCTTGTTCAACTCGTCCCTTCCTGCCTCCTGACTGGAAACAGCAGCACCCTGCTCCTTTGCAGAGGTATCCATGTGCATAAAGAGCTGCAAATGGGTCTGTAGGATACGAGCTGCCAAAGATACGGCCTCCTCCGGCATCATGGTCCGGTCGGTAGTCACATCCAGAATCAAACGCTCTGTATTCCCCTGCTCTTCCACGAAGACATTCACCTTCTTTACAGGAGAATAAATTGCATCTACCGCAATCACGCCGATAGCAAGATCGCTGTGATCTCTGGTGTTGGCTCCATCATAGCCCTTTCCCTTGCTGACCTTCATTTCCATATAAATCTTGGCATCCTTACCGGATAAATGTGCTAAGACAAGGTCAGGATTCATGATTTCCACTTCGGAACTCACCTTAATATCGGAAGCTTTGACTACGCCCTCTCCCATGTAATCCACATAGGCCATCACAGGCTCCTCTCCGCTACCGGTATAACGAAGTGCCAGATTCTTCAAATTCATAATGATTTCGGATACGTCTTCCTTTACCCCGGGAATAGAAGAAAATTCATGATAGACACTATCCAGCTTTACTTCACTGACAGCAGATCCGGGCATAGAAGAAAGCAGAATTCTTCTTAAGGAATTCCCGAGAACCGTAGCCTCTCCCTTTGCTAAAGAATCACAAACGAAACGAGCATATCCCTGCTCCTCTACAAACTCTTTCACTTCCAAGACTGGTTTCATTATGTTTTCCATTCCACACTCCTACTAATCGCTTCTTTACTGAACCTATCTATTATACCTATTTTTCTCAAAATTTCGAGTAGTTTTCTGTAATTCCTTAAAATAAATTTTATGCCGCCAGGTGTTTGTCCTTTTCCAGGCTGTCTCCGGACTTCCTCACCAAAATCTCCTCCATGGGCACTTCCAGGAGCACACTCAATGCAAACATATTGTCTAAGCTGGGCAAAGCCTTCCCCTGCTGCCACTTATACACGGCCTGTGGCTCTAAGAAGCCCATAAACAGGGCAACATCTTTTACCTTCAAGCCCTTTTCCTTCCGTAATCGCTCAATGTTTTTCCCGGTGGCAAAAACGTCTATTACGGGATATTCCACGTTAATCTTTGCTTCCATAACGAACTCCCTCCTGTAAAAATGAGAAAAACCCTGATAAAAAATCAGCGGAAGCTGAACAAGCCAGTCTTCCGCAGTTAAGAAAAAGCTGATGACGGGAATCGGACCCGTGACCTCCGCACTACCAATGCGACGCACTACCGACTGTGCTACATCAGCGCATCCTGAATAAATTCAGAACATTGCTAAAATACCATAAAGCAGTAGAACTGTCAATCAGTTTTTTTCACTTTTTTGCTTTGCTTCTCTTAGTTTTACCGAAATGAATTTCACTGAAATCCATTTCACCGAAATCGATTTCACTAAAATATTTTTAACTATAATCCCCTTAAATCTTGTCTGTCACTCCTATTTTATCTAATTCCGTATCTCTCCAGGATATAGTCCATATCCTTATCTCCTCTTCCGGAAAGGTTGATAAGGATTGAGCCCTTATTCATCTGCTTAGCCAGCTTCATGCCGTAAGCCACCGCGTGGGAGCTTTCAATGGCGGGAATGATTCCTTCCATTCTGGAAAGGGTGAAGAAGGCATCAATGGTCTCCTCATCATTGACCACATCGTACTTCACTCTGCCAAGGTCATGTAAGAAGGCATGCTCAGGACCGGAGGATGGGTAGTCCAAACCACTGGCAACGGAATATACAGGTGCCGGCTCACCCTTTTCGTCCTTTAACATAATACTGTTAAAGCCGTGCATAACTCCCTCTTCTCCGTAGGTAAGGCTGGCTGCATGGTCACCAAGAGCTGTACCTCTTCCCAAAGGCTCCACACCGTAGATGGTTACAGGGTCATTTAAGAAGCCGGAGAAAAGTCCCATGGCATTGGAACCGCCGCCCACGCAGGCTACGATGGCATCCGGCAGTTCTCTCGTCATTTCCAGGAACTGCTCTCTGGCTTCGATGCCCACAATACTCTGAAAATCTCTTACCATCATGGGGAAAGGATGAGGCCCAACCACGGATCCGATACAATAGATAGCATCCTTATACTCCTTCATATACGCGGCAAATGCAGCGTCCACCGCCTCCTTCAAAGTAGCCAAGCCTTCTTTAACTTCCACCACTCTTGCTCCCAGAATCTTCATTCTGGCTACGTTTGGAGCCTGCTTCTTGATGTCCACAGCCCCCATATAGATATCACATTCCATACCGAAGTAAGCTGCTGCGGTAGCCAAGGCCACACCGTGCTGTCCTGCACCGGTCTCCGCAATCACCTTCTTCTTACCCATGTACTTTGCCAGAAGTACCTCACCCATGCAGTGATTTAACTTATGGGCACCGGTATGATTTAAGTCCTCACGCTTTACATAAAGCTGTACTCCGGTGTTGATCTTCTCGGAGAGTCTTTCCAAATGGGATATGGGTGTAGGTCTTCCCTGAAATTCCTTACGGATTCTTCTTAATTCCGCAATAAACTTTCTGGACTTGGAAATCGTTTCATAGGCATGGTTGATTTCCTCCATGGCCTTCTTTAATTCCTCGGGGATATAGGCTCCGCCATACTTTCCGAAATAGCCATTGGCATCCGGGTAGTTCTTTAAGTAAGTTTCAAAATCCACATTGTTTAACTTCATAGTTCTTTCCTCCTCTTTCTCTCCTGCCTTTAGCAGACGGTAAATGGTGAATTTCTTTGCCAAGGAGTTGAGGGTATTTACGGAATCGTTCGCAGTTCGTGATGTCTCGGTAAATACAAAAGTCCTCGGCAAAGAATTTATCTTTGCCAAGGACGAATAAGATTCAATTTATCCGCGGTGCCACCTTGTTTCACAGCTTCTGCCGTGCCGCTTAGCAGGATACAAACATATCCCCGGGAACTCACGCATCCCTACGCGTTGCAGAATACTCCGGAAGTTCCGTTTCCCTGCACCCTCAGTGGTCCATTTGACAATTTGTTTCTTACCCGATTCTCAGCATCGCGGGTTCTCTGTAAAGGCATCATTGCCGTTATCTCCACCTCAACGGTTTTCGATATTCAGTTATGCAGAAAATTTACATGGAAAAGAACTATATGTCAAGTTGGATATTATTACAAAATTTTTACTAATTTCCTTTACATTCTATAAATAGCTTCATTTCCATATGACAATAAATAAGCTCTTTGGTTGGAAGCAATGTTAAGACAGCCTTCTGAAAGGTTTAAAACGTAATCAACTACCGCTCTAAGCAGATTGAAAACGCAATGAACTACCGTTTTAAGCAGATCGAAAGTAGCAAAAACTACCGTTTTAAGCGGATTGAAAGTAGCAAAAACTACCGTTTTAAACAGATTAAAAATGCCACAAACTACCGTTTTTAGAAGATTAAAAGCAGAAAAAGTATATCTTATAAAAATGGAAGCATATATACCGGAATATAGTTGATTCCATTCTCCCACTTATAATCCTTAGTATGAACCAGATATTTATTGGCTATACGGCTTCTAAACTTGTCACAAAATTGGTCCAATGATTTGTGGCATCTGTAATTTCCCGACTTCACCTCTATAGGACAAATCTTGTTTCCTGTCGAAATTAGAAAGTCTATTTCATATAAATGATTGGACGAATGGCTTCCCATTGTGTAATAGAACAAGTTGTTTCCCTTAGCAACAAGCATCTGCGCAACAGCATTTTCATATACATACCCTAAATTGGCTTCCAGTTTATCGGAAAGCAGCTTGTTGTAAATGACATTCTCAATATAATTCTTATCTCTGAATGCAAGGGTCACAAACAATCCAACATCAGAAGTAAATAACTTGTATTTTCCCACATCCTTTTCTAATGCCATGCCAACCCCGGGATTATTTGCATGATATGCTATATTAACCGTGTAAGAACTTAAAATATCCGGCAACAGGTCACGAACCCGCTCCGACCGTGTTCCTTCTCTCGCATTCGATAATATATATCGCGATGCATTACTGCTTAGATTTGCAGGAATAGCATCATATATATCGCCGGCTAGTCCTGAAGCATCAATCTTTGTAAAATCTTCTTCATAAAGGTCCACTATTGCCCTTTTAATCTCATCTACTGCTTGCAAGTTATTCTTTTCCAGATATGTTTCTACAGCCTGAGGCATTCCCCCGATCAGCATATATAATCTGAAAATTCTCATAAGATTTCTATGAATTGCATTCCCAGCAGGCCTCTTTTTTTCCAAAAGTATCTTGATTGTTTCGATAGAAACTTCATCTCCGATCGCCCATAAAAATTCTTCAAAATCCATCGGATACATAGAGATTTTATGTTCTTCACTCGGAATCAAAATATCCTTTGTATTCTTCTTAATCGAGAGTAAAGAACCTGTCTCAATATATTTATATCTACCATCTGCAACAAGATACTTGATGGCCTGTCTCGCTTTAGGGAGCAACTGAACTTCATCAAAAATAATGACTGACTCTTTCTCATATAATTTGGTACCGCTTAATTGCTGCAACTGTAAAAAGAAAAAATCCAAATCATAAGTGTCTTCAAATAAATCTTTTATGCTTTTACTTACATGAGCAAAATCTAGCATGATATAGGATTTGAACTCTTTTTTCGCAAATTCTTCTACTATTGTAGATTTACCGACTCTTCGTGCTCCCTTGATTAACAATGCATATTTATCGCTGCGATTCTCTTTCCATTCAAGAATTTCTCTATATATTTTTCTTGCAAATACAGATTTTTTCATACTGAAGTCCACCTTTCCAAAGAAAGTATATCGCAAATCCCCTTTCAATGAAAGCTAAATTCTACGCAAATCCCCATTCAAGGAATACTAAACTCTACGCAAATCCCCACTTAAAGAAGGATAAATGTAGCAGTCAATATAAGTAGACACACAAAATTGTAGTAATCAAGAAAAACGAAGCACTTAATAGCATCACCTTCTTCAATTCGGCAAGCGAAAACTCTTCTTCTCACCTCTTCCTTCAATCACAATCAGGCCTTCCTCCTGCATCTCTCGACTTAACAAGTAGGCTCTTGTCTTTCGAATCTGCAGGAGTTCCTGTAGCTCCTTCTCTCTCATGCTCTTATGTTCTTCAAGATACGAGAGCACGGTTTTTTTCTGTAAGGAGAGCGGTTTATAGATGCTTTGCCGTTCCATAAGAAAACCGGGGTTTATTTCCTTAGGAAAGGGAAGATAGGAACAAGAATGCTTTGCTTTCTTGTCCTTCTCGTTCTCTTTCGGCTCACTATTTCTATTGGGTAAGATTACTTTAAAAGTGTTAGAAGTAATGATAAACTCCGGTTTTTGATCGCAGTCTTTATATGCTCGATACATCTTTCCAATTCCCGTACCATAGGACTCTATCAATTTTAATCGGAGGCAAAGCTCTGCCAGCTTTTTATTTCTGGGTAGAGAAATCCCATTGCAAATATCTTCTTTACTCAGCCCTGCCAGTAAGCCCCCAAGAGAAATGAATTCCATACAAGCATCATTTGCATTGATAATGATGCTTCCACTAAAGCTATAATCTCTATGGATCATAGCGTTCAACAAAGCTTCTCGCAAAGCTTCTTCCGGATAGTCTGTTAAGTCAATTCTTTCTAAGCCTGAAAATCTCCCCGCAGTTCGATTCACCAGCTGTAAATAGGCATAGCACTCCTCTAATTGTCGAAATATGGATCCTGAAAATTCCCTTCTATCCTTGAATATACTTTTGTCCTCTCCGTCAAATACGGCAATCTTCAGGGTATGCTGACATTGATCCGAAAGAAGCCATGCCAGATTGGTAAATTGCTTATCCTCAGGATTCAGAAGGCCTAAGGAAGTAAACTTTTCTTCTGACAAAGGAAGTTCCCTCTTCTGAAAGCTCTCTTTCATTGCCGAAAAAGTCAATTCTTGATTCATTGCCCGAAGCTCTTCAAATACATCTCCATCTGCATCTTTTATCATCCTCCGAATCTGTTCTGAAGATGCTTGCGCTGTAGAGGCTCCCTGTCTTACATATACCCCTGTCGGTTTCAAGCCTTTTTTCTTAATGTAGTAAGGTTTATAACTTCCCTCTCCCACGTGAATTTCAATTACATTATCCTCTCGTAATACATATCGAATGAACATGGTTATATCCGGAGCAATAGAGTCCCTTATGCCATTAGTAAGGCGAGTGTAGTTTTCATCAATATTCTCAAGACCTACAGCAAAGCCTTGGTCATTAATGCCTAAGTACAAGACACCTCCTCCGGTATTAGCAAAGGCAATAACGGTTTTATAGACATCCTCTGTAAATTGCTCTTTATATTCTCTTTTTTCACTTTCATATTCCACGGAATCACCTCCTTTGTTCCCTATTATAATCGCTTTTCCACTATTATTCAATCATAAAAATGAATATTCATATTCATGATTTTTAAAAAAGTGAAAACGAGATATCACACACTACGCGTGCGATATCTCGTTAAGTATCAAAAAATCCCCGGACAATACTCTTTTCAGAGTATCTGTCCGAGGACTTTTTACACTACTTATTATTACTTACAGAGCCTATGTTTCTTTAGACTTCTTCTTTCTTCTTCATGCCGAAAGCAATCGCTCCGGAGAAGAGAATAAATGCTGTGAAGACCATAGCAAGTGGTCTTGCTTCCTCCACAACTCCTGTCGGAGAAATGGGGTCTTTCACATTTCTAAACTGAATAACTTGCATTGAACCATCCGCGTTTCTTCCCAATAGTTTTTTCTTGGTGAAGCGGAAGCCCTGGGCATCAGTTGCTTGTTCTAAAACATAACCTGTGCTTACCGAAGGTAGGTATCCGGAAGGATTCTCGCCTGCCATATAGTAATAAGTCTTTGGCAACAAGAATTCCATAGCCTGATTATGCTTCAAGTTAAAACTGATAGTTGCAGTTCCAGGATCGAAGCTGATAGCACTCTTTGTTACTGCAGGAAAATCTGCTTTAATGGAATCAAAATCACTCTGTGTAATAGGCTGATTCTCTGTCTTAAAAAGCTTTAATCGGAAGGGGAAAACTTGATTTTTATCAGCCATTTCTCCACTTACCTGCTTTTCAATTCGAAGAACCTGTCTATCCTCCCGTTCATAGGTATTCTGCACGTTGATTTGTTTTGTTTCATTCTTACCCATGCTTACAGTAGCAATATCGTAGTTTCCGGAAGTGACTTTGCTATCGTCTCCGGCAATGGCAGTAATTGCCATTTTCTTAAAATGAAGCTGTGATCCTCCAATGACAGGATTCTGTCCGGAAGCACTAATAGCTTCTTCCACCTGATACTTTCTGCCGGGAATAAGACCGTTAATGCTTAAGACATACTGTTTCTTTCCACCCTGCATTGTTGCTTGTAAAGTTCCTGCACCTGTAGGATTTTCCGGTGTTAAATTTTTACCGGTTCCGGACAATTTGGTTCCATTTAACTCTTCTGAAACAAGATATCCCAAAGCAGTACTGGTAGCGGACTTTGTCATCGAAAAGCGCTTTACTTCTCGATAATTGGTACTTCCGGGAATCTGCTCCTTCAAGATGAAAGAAGTATTCTTTAAAAGCTCCAACTCTTCGGAAGAACTGTTCGTTCCCACGAAAGACTTTACAATTCTAAGAGTGGCCGGTTCAATCTGAACTACAGGCTTTTGGTATTTATTCTGTGGTGTGTCGGGATTATCTTTCCCCTTAAACCTACGATATTGGAGATAGGCGCCTTCGTTAGAATAAAAGCCGTCTTTTTGGGAAGATGTATGGAAAGTTTCCTCCGGTGTCATTTGATAAAGATACCACTGGTCTGTTCTTAGGTCTCCCAGCTTTACAGTTGAGGTACTATCCGGAGTCCTTGTCCCGGAGATATTCGAACCATTGACATTATCCAGGTAACCAATATCATTTGTTCCGGCTTTAATCTGCCTTTCCGTCTCCTTGTCAAAGTAGTCCATAAAGTTCTTCTGGTACTTCTCATAGGCCTTAACAGTAGGCTTAACATTAACCGTTAATCGGATTTCATAGCCTGCCGGGAAACTGAAGTTCTCTGTACCAATCTTTAAGCTGAGTGTCTGATTTCCCGCATCATAAACCGGTCCTACTTCCAAAAAGTTATTATTATGCCAGTATCCAAAGCCCAAAAATCCCGAG